>CAYFEZ010000009.1:0-14755 GCA_964342215.1 uncultured Dehalococcoidales bacterium
CCCCGGGCGATATAGGTGGCGTCTCTTGCTCCTGTTGTCGTGATCATCCCTGTTTTTGCTCCGGAACGGGTGGTAATAGCATTGGTTCCGATAGTTGTACCAAAACAGAATGCCTTCGTTTCACTCAAAATATTCTGTAGAGGCGCTTGCAGATGCTCAGCCGCTGCATTTAAGGCATTCTCGACGCCAGCGATGAAATCCTTGGGAGTCGTTAAACCTTTTCCCCTTACAATAGTACCTTTTTCATCAACAATAACAGCGTCAGTGAATGTGCCTCCTGTGTCAACACCTATCATATAAGCCATACTTGCTCTCCTATTTAAATTTCAATAATTATATCACGGTTGTCAATTGCCGGTTAATTACTGATTTTGTTTTGGATTAAGGTACGATATCTGATAATATGCGTTGACACCCTAGATCGAATGGAATAAAATCACCAGCAGAATAAACAGTGGTTAAATAGAATGTATGAAAATCCTAAGCAGGTTCGAGAACTGATTCGGCGTGGTAAGTTGTCTCGTCCCACTTGTGGTCTCGCTCCTGGATATGCTCAGGCAAATCTGGTAATCCTGCCCAAGAAATATGCCTTCGACTTTTTCCTTTTTTGTCAGCGTAATCCAAAACCTTGTCCGGTTCTGGAAGTACTTGAGTCAGGTCGATACGAACCTACTTTAATTGCGCCCGGTGCTGATATAAGGGTAGATGTTCCTCAGTATAGAATTTACAAAAATGGAGAGTTAGTTAGTGAAGTGAGTGATATTACTGACTATTGGGGTGAGAACTTCATATCATTCCTTCTCGGATGCAGTTTCACCTTCGAGACCGCCTTGATGAGGGCTGGTATCGAACTGCGTCATATAAAAGAAAACAAGAATGTGGCAATGTACACTACCAGTATACAAACTGTTTCCGCAGGCATATTTGCCGGCCCGTTGGTGGTAAGCATGCGGCCTATCCCGGAAGAGGAGGTAGTGAGGGCTGTCCAAATTACCTCTAGATTCCCATCAGTCCATGGTGCACCAATCCATATAGGTAATCCAAAGAAAATTGGTATTAGCAATCTCTCAAAACCGGACTATGGTGCTCCGGTTTTGGTGAAAGTTAATGAAATTCCTGTTTTCTGGGCTTGTGGGGTCACACCACAGGCATTAGCATTGCAGTCCAGACCTTCACTGATGATAACTCACGCGCCTGGTTATATGTTCATAACGGATATTTTAGATGAGGAACTAGCTGTACTTTAGGGTTCAGGGTAAGGCCTATTTTAGCCGAGTAGTAAGATGATAAAAAAAGTTGACTTAAACTGTGATATGGGAGAGAGCCTTGGAATTTATACCCTCGGTTCTGATGAGCAAATAATGCCGCATATTTCCTCAGTTAACATTGCCTGTGGATTTCACGCTGGGGACCCAACGTGGATGAGAAGGACGATCCGTCTTGCAGAGCATTTAGGTGTTGCCATCGGTGCACATCCTAGTCTTCCTGATCTTGCCGGATTTGGGAGAAGAGAAATTAAAATGCCCCTAGAAGATATAAAAGACCTGGTTGTATATCAAATTGGGGCATTACAAGCTTTTACCAGTAAGAAGCAACTTCAGCATGTTAAACCCCATGGTGCATTATATAATATGGGCACGGTAAATGAAGAACTAGCCAGAGCCGTAGCCGAAGCTGTGCGAGACGTGGACCCTGACTTAATTTTGGTCGGCCTTGCCGGGTCAGCTTGGATTACAGCTGGTCAGCAAATTGGGCTTAGAGTCGCGAGTGAGGTCTTCGCTGACCGTGCTCTGAATCCAGACGGCACACTGGTTCCTCGACAGCAGTCGGGAGCCGTTATCAATGATCTTGAAGAGGTCAATGCAATAGGCTTAAAAATGGTCACTGAGGCAAAGGCAATTGCTATAAATGGTGAAGAGATTGATATAATAGGTGATACTATTTGTATACACGGTGACACTCCTCAAGCAGTAGACCTAGTTCGGAATCTGAGGCAAACGATGGAGTTAGCCGGTGTTAGTATAGTGCCTATGAGTGAGATTATCTGAAGAGATTATCGTTATGGTCTATGAAGAGCCGAGGTTTTTAGTCGGTGGTGATAGGGCAATCTTCGTCGAATTTGGCGATGCCATAGCCCCAGAGGTTAACCAGTGTGTGAGTCACCTCACGCATGAGATAGTAAAGAAAAAAATTATTGGGATTACTGAAGTAGTCCCCACCTATCGGTCGCTACTGGTGTATTATGAGCCTAGACAAATCAGCTCCCAGAAATTACGAAAAACCCTTTATACTTTGGCTAAAACGCCGAAGGAAACTGAAGTATCCGGTTCCAGATTAATCGAGATTCCAACCTTATATGGTGGTGAATTTGGGCCAGACATCGAATTCGTAGCTGCACACAATAGTCTAAGCATAACTGACGTTATTCAAATACACAGTAGCAACAAATATATTGTTTATATGTTAGGATTCATTCCTGGATTTCCCTATCTGGGTGGTTTGTCAACTAGAATAAGAACACCAAGACTAGGCGCTCCGAGAATTAAAATACCAGCCGGGTCAGTAGGTGTTGCTGGAAACCAGACGGGCATCTATCCAATGGAAAGTCCCTCAGGCTGGCAAATTATCGGTAGGACACCGTTAAAATTATTTGACCCAAATCAAAATCCACCGACACTGCTCAAAGCTGGAGATTATCTGACCTTTATAAACATCAGTCTTGATGAGTTTAATATGATAAAGGACCAAGTAGGAAAAGGAATGTATCAAGTTAGAAAGTTCTGATGGTCTAGACGTTAAGGATGGAAGTCTTTGAAATTATTCACGCCGGCCCATTAACCACGATCCAAGACCTCGGCCGCTATGGTTGCCAGCAGTATGGCATACCTCCTTCAGGGGCTATGGATGACTATGCCCTTAGAGTGGCGAATCTTATAGTTGGAAATGATGAAAATTCGGCTGGTCTCGAAATAACCCTACTTGGTTTAAAATTACGAGTATTAACGGGTACAGTAATAGGTGTTACCGGGGCTGATCTGGCTATCACCATAAACGGTAACCCTGTTTCCCAGTGGCAAGCAATAGCAGTACATAATGGTGATATAATCTCCTTCCCTCGTTTGAGAAGTGGTTGTAGAGCGTATCTGGCAGTAGGTGGTGGTTTAGATACGCCAAGAGTGATGGGAAGTGCCGCTACATATAGTAGGGCCAAAATTGGTGGTCTAGAGGGGGGACCGCTACGTGATGGGGACCATATCCGATGTGGAATACCTAATCTCAGTCTAGTAGGGACAAGAGTACCTTGCCAATATATCCCGGCATATAGTTACCAAATAGGACTTAGAGTAATTCTTGGCCCGCAAGATGACCATTTCATTGAGCAGAGTATTTACACTTTACTCCATGCGGTATACACTATTTCCAATATGGCTGACCGGACAGGTTATCGTCTTGAGGGCCCTCCGATACAACATAATGATGGTGCCGACATCATCTCTGATGGTATTCCCCTTGGTGCGATTCAAGTGCCAGGGGATGGGTTGCCAATAATACTGCTCGTTGACCGACCAACTACTGGAGGCTACGCTAAAATAGCCACGGTCATCAGCTGTGACATCCCTAAGTTAGCCCAGGCGAAACCGGGAGATAAAGTAAGGTTTACACAAGTTAGCGAGCAGCAAGCCCACAAGGCACGCAGAGAATACGACCGTAAGATACAGACTCTGAAAGCCTACTTAACGGAAGTTAGGTAATAGTTATAAAAATAGTTGGTAATTTATGCCAATAAAAAGGGATTCAATTAATTGAACTATCTGAATATTGAAGATATAATCCTGAGCCACGATCGCCGGGGAATATCTAGCTTAAGATCCTATCTTTCTCCTGCCTATTGTAATGAAGCGGCTAGATTTATTTTGGACAAAACTGGAACTAAAAATATGCCTATAGTCATTACTACTGGCTTTTTTATTCTCAAAGCCAAGTCTCCAGAGACCGATGGCCCACCTGGGGCGGTTGCTCTGGGGAAGGCACTTAATAAGTTGGGACTTGATGTATTCTATGTTACTGATAGATATGCTACGATGCTGCTAACTATTGATGACATCAACTATGATAGAGTGATTGAGTTTCCGCTAACCGACCATAAAAAAAGTCAGGACTTGGCCCGACGTTTACTTTCAGAACTTAAACCATCGCTTCTAATAACCATTGAAAGGTGTGGTTTAAGCAACAGGCAGCGCTATTTGAATATGGCTGGTAAAGACATCTCACGCAATACAGCAAAGATCGACTACTTGTTCTCAGATCACGAAGCTACTATCGGTATTGGTGACGGAGGTAATGAAATTGGGATGGGGAACCTTGCAACTCAGATCAAAGAACAAGATAAACTGCCCGATGAACCCTCGCTTACTCAAGTTACTAAGTTGGTCATTGCAAGCGTATCTAACTGGGGAGCCTACGGTATATTAACTGCCCTGTCCCAGCTTGTTAATCAGAATCTCGTACCGTCAGTAGAATGGGAAAAGGAAATAATTGAGGAAATAGTAATGAGGGGGGCTGTAGATGGTGTAACAGGAGAGAGGAAATGTGCAGTTGATGGTTTTAATTTAGAGCAGAATGCTTGGGCGCTTACCCAATTAACTCTACTTTTACGGAAATTAGTGACATAGCATAACGTTATATAAAGTCAGTTATCTTTCAGGATAATTTGAAATCGCGGATACAATGAAAACCGTCACACCTTATTACGACGTTTTGCCTGTCCGACTGACGTCTCCCTTATTAAAATCTTAACTACATTCGTACTCCTCTCATTAAATTATCAATTTATACCGAAAGGCAGGAGAGTCCGTCTAATACAATCATCCATCATTGGTGTTGTCTATATTTACATTTTCCTTGCGGTAAGATTTACCCGCGATAAATTCTCCGAATGTTTACTACTCATAACCCTGCTTAGTGTTCTTGTTTTCCTTGTACGGGGTGTTTTATAGGAATTAAAGATACGGGGGGATATTCAAATGACAACAAAGGTAGCTAGGGAAGTACGGTTGGTTTGATGGCTAACCTCTTCATTGTCTCAATGTAGTCTCCAATTCCTGCCTCTAAATCATATTGGGGAGCATACCCTAGCTCTTCTCTTGCCCTATCAATGTTGAAAATACAAGCCCAAATATCCTTTTCTGCTTCCCATGACGGTGTTATCTCGATTCGCGCCCCTCCACATATCCTATCGACAATTTCTATAAAGTGTCGGAGAGTCTCTCCACTGCCTGTCCCTACATTAAAAATCCGGTGTTCCAAGTTTTCAGCAAAGCAAGCTAGCACTATGGCGTTGGCCATATCTCTAACATACATTATCTCATTTAATTGGTCTACATCCTGAAAAACTTTAAAAGGTTTTTCAAGCATTGCACTTTCAATAATCTTACTGTGAAGGGCTAGTATCCCATGTCGAATCTGCCTTAGAGGCCCAAAAGAGTTAGAAAACCTGAGAGCAATAAAATCTAATCCATAAATGCGATGGTAACTTAAACCCATGTTCTCCATAAAAAGTTTGGTCGCCCCATATACAATAGGTGGTGCTTTAGGATAATCCTCATCGATAGGCTTGTAGGAAGGATAAGCGTACTCGCCATGTGGTGGTAAGTTGTACACTGCCATTGAGCTAGTGTAAACAACCCTCTTGACATCTAGCAGTCTACTCGCTTCCAATACATTCATTGTTCCATCAACATTAATCCTATATCCCATGAACGGATTTACTTCTAATGGGTCAATTAAAGCTGTAGACATATGTACAATTCGATCAACGTTATTAGTTCTGATAACTTGTATTAGATTTGGCAAATCTAAAATATCACCTTCGACGGAATCGACACTGTTTAATATATCCTTAATTAGTGTAGTATCTGGATGCCTACTGTAGATGATTACTTTCTCTCCTTGCTCTATAAGTTTCCTCGTGACCCAAGAGCCAATAACACCCGTACCACCAGTAACAAGCACAGAAGACATTTTTCCCTCGAAAGCAGACTTAAGCCTTATCTTTCCCTTTTTCTCCGTTTTGGTGATCTACCATAGAAGAGATGTAAATGATTGCATCTAATCTAATGATTTGCGCCAGTCATTTCAGGTAGGCGAATTTTATCCTTACATATTACCTTTGTCAATAAACAAACAGACCAGGCTAAAATAATGTAGGGTTAGATCCAAAATAAGAAAGGTAGCCATTAACCGAACAGCATATTGAAGTGGTGTGGTTGATTCATTGACTCTTTGTTTAAGATTACTTTCATTTACGATTGAAATTGGATTTTGTATTGAGAATTATGGAATTGAGGGAGATATTACCTTAGACTTTCTTATCTAGCAATACCAATATGCTTAGCTTTGACTTCCTCGTTATATCTTAACTCTTCAGGTGTACCCTCATACACTACTGTACCCTTACTGATTATATAAGTATAATCAGCGACTGCTAAAGCCATGGAAATATTCTGCTCTACGATCAGTATTGAAAGCCCCTCCGTTTTAAGTTGGTTAATAATGGATCCGATTTCTTGTACAATGAGAGGAGCAAGTCCTTCTGATGGCTCATCCATTAAAAGCAAATCGGGGTTGGTTAGTAAGGCTCGACTAATAGCGAGCATCTGCTGCTCTCCGCCACTAAGAAGATTACCCTTTAAGTTGGCCCGTTCCTTTAGACGGGGGAAAGTGGAAAATATACTATCCAAAGACCACGTCCCACTATTGCCAACATTTCGTGCCGCAACGGTAAGGTTCTCCTTTACACTGAGCGACGGGAAAATGCGTCGCCCTTGTGGAACTAGAGCTAAGCCCATCTTAGCGATTTGGTAGGATTCGAGACCAGTAATATCTTTGTTCTTGAAGCTCACGACACCATGGCGGGGAGGATTGAAGCCAATAATCGAACGGATAATCGTTGTTTTGCCCATTCCGTTGCGGCCCAGAAGAGCCACTGTAGATCCTTCTCCAACCACAAGCGAAATGCCATGAAGGATATGGCTTTCCCCATAATAGGTATGAACATCAATTAGCTGTAGCATTTCTTGTTTCCTCTTCCCCCAAATAGATTTGTCTAACTTTAGGATGTACTTGAATCTCTTCGGGCATTCCTTCAGCCATGATTTGCCCATAATGTAGCACAATAATTCGGTTGGCGACACCAAACACTAGATCCATGTCGTGGGCGACGATAAGTACTGCAATATTAGAGCCAAGGTTATTGATGATATCGATGACATCAACGCTCTCATCCGCGGTCAAACCGGCGCTTGGTTCATCTAGTAATAGTACTCTTGGTTCTAGCGCAAGTGCGAGAGTGATTTCAAGTCTGCGTTGCTCTCCGTAAGAGAGTGCTTGCGCCGTTTCGTCTTTCTTCTCCCACAAATCTAGTGAATTTAGCAACTCATGAGCCTTAGTAAAGAGTGGATTATTGGTGCTAATGTATCGGAACATTTGATACCTACCTGGCTTAGTGCCTTGAAGAGCAAACAAAACATTCTCAAGTACTGTAAGATTAAAGAAAAGGGTATTAACTTGGAAGGAACGGGCAAGACCAAGATGAGCACGGCGATGTGCAACCATATTAGTGATTTCTTTTCCAAATAGGCTTATCCGTCCAGCGGTGGCAAATAGCTGCCCGGTGAGTAAGTTAAGTAGGGTGGTCTTTCCTGCTCCATTGGGTCCAATAATCGCTATTGTCTCTCCCATCTCGACCATAAAAGAAATGTCTTGTAGTACCTTAAGACCACCAAAGTGTTTCGATAGCCCCTCAACCTTTAATGCTTCCATAATTATACCCCACTTTTTCCCAGAGTTTACGGAGGTGAACGCCAATTCCTCCGCGAGCATACATAGCAGATGCAATAAACGCAGAGCCTAGTATTAAAGGCCAACGCTCAGGAGTGATTATACTTGCGAAATATTCTAAGGAGATTATGAAACCAGCTCCTATGATAGAACCAAAAAGTGTACCAGTACCGCCAATGATGACCATTATTAATACTAAGGCAGAGTTAAAGACAGAGAAGTCCATGGGGAAAACCGCTCTACTATAATAGGCAAATAATACACCGGCTACCCCAGCAAATAATCCTGCTACGATAAAGGCAATATATTTATATACCCAGGTATTATAGCCTAGGCATTTCATTCGAGCTTCATCTTCACGGATGCCTTGTAGAGTATGCCCAAAGGTGGAATTTATGATTCGGTGTAATAAGAAAAAACTGATAGCAAAAGCAAGAAAAGTAAAATAATAAAAATTACTAACATTCCAGGTAAACAAGGGGATGCCGAGATCAGGATATGATATGCCCCAAATGCCCTCAGAACCCCCGGTAATCAGCCATTTCCACTTACGGGCTATACTAAAAAGTAATTGGCCCAGAGCAAACGTGATCAATAAGAAATACATTCCGGACACTCGAAGTGCGATGAGACCAAAAATTGCAGCAACAAGCCCCGCCATTACGATGCCCAACGGTGCACCTATCCAAAAGCTGTTAATGCCATAATGGGCCATCAGTTTACCTATGGTATAGCCACCCACCCCAAAATAGGCGGCATGTCCTAAAGACCAAAGCCCCGCGTATCCGTAAATAACATCCAGACTCATGGCAAAGATTGTAAAAATAAGCACCTTTGTCATCATGCCTTGAAAATATGATGGTATGAAAAGGGGTAATATGATAAAGATTACACCCACAATAATGTAAGGAGCGAAGCGCACCAGTAGCCTCTGCAATGATTGGCTACTAAGGTTTAAGTTCACTATCTCTACCTCTACCTTTCCTAAATACGTTTCCCCATAAGTCCAGAGGGTCTGATTAGCAAGATAATTATCATGACCAGGTAAATGGTGAACAGGGCAAGGTCCGGGAACAAAGCCTTGCCAAAAGCATCAATGAGTCCTATTAGCATAGCCCCTAATAAAGCTCCTTGAATGGATCCCATCCCACCGATAACGATTACGGCGAATGCTAATAGCAATACATCCCAGCCGAGAGCTTGGCTCACTCCAAGTAATTGTGCTCCAATTACACCGGCAAACCCGGCCATAAATGTCCCTAACATGAAGACAGCGGTAATAAACCACTTAAGGTTTATACCTAGACCTCCTGTCATTTCTTTATCATCCATTCCTGCCCGAACGATGGCACCGACTCGAGTCCTGTCTTGTAACCACCATAAGCCTATAGCCATTATTAATCCGACGGCGATAATAGCGATCCGAGCAATGGGGTAGGACCAACCCACAATATCAAAGGAACCGGACAGAAATGGTGCTATAAAGGGAGGCTTCCCCCGTGCTCCCCAGACCCACATACTAATGTTGGTTAAGACATAAACGAGGCCTACGGTTAGTAATACTTGCTCAAGTGGTTGCCCATGGAGGTGCCGCAAGAATACACGCTCTATAGTTAACCCAATCAGCCCGGCAGCGATACCACCGGCCAAAACGGCAAGCCCGTAGTTTAGTTCATATTGTACTGCTACTGACCAGCCGACGTAGGCTCCAATCATATATATAGCCCCGTGGGCAAGGTTGAGGATGCCCATTACCCCAAGGATTAGTGAAAGACCAGAAGCCAAAAGAAACAACACAGCACCAAATGAAATGCCATTTAGCAGATTTAAGACGGCTATATCCATCTAAGCTAAACTCCTATGGTATCTTGCCCATCCTATCATTATCACTATCACTACTTTAAAAAGGAGCAAGTCTGGTCTTTGCCTCGACTTGCTCCTTTTTTTAACTACTCTAACGTGCTCAAAATGCACTAGGTAGCATGTGATAAACTCGCTCCCCTATCTAACGATTTTATTCCTCCAGAGGCTTTATGTTGGGATATGCCGTAATAACCTCCCATTGAGCCTGACCGTCAATTACCACACACTTGTTGATAAACACAGATCTAATTCCGAATCCCGAGGGAGTGAAGCTCACATTACCTGAGGGAAGGGTTACGTCGAGTTCTAGTATGGTTTGGCGCAGTGTTTCTGGAGTGGTGTCGCCGTTAGTCGCTTCAAGAGCTGCTAACGCGATAGATGCCGTTTCGTATCCGCTTGACTCCATACCCATTGGTTGTCTCCCATACTTCGCTTCGAAAGCCGTCACGAACTCCTTGTTCAGTTGAGTATCGATAGCCGGAACATAAGGTGTTGCCAGCATCATACCTTCGAATACTTCGATGGGAACTAACCCACTCTCTGTAGGGAATGCTACTAACATTTTCCCGCGTAGCCCAAGTTCTTCAAACTGAGTCATGAATCTCTCCGCGTCCGGGCCTGGTGCCCAAATCACGACAACATCAGCCATCTCCATACCTACTATGTAGGGGGCAAAATCTGCTGTTCCCATTGGTGCATATTGTTCTTGAAGCACTTTACCCCCACTACTTTCAAATCCTTTTTTAAACCAGTCCATAGTGTCATATGAAAAAACGTGTTCTGAAGCGAGGATAGTCACTGTCCTTAATCCTGCTTCATAAAGATAACGTGCCATAACGTGGGGACTGGGTGAAGATGTTTGATATGGTGTTATGACCCAGCCAGCGCTAGCCCCCGATATCTCCCATGGATGTTGCATAAAGGCTATGTCAGGGATATTCTGTTCAGCAAAGTAAGGTGCCACTGCCATGGCTGCCTCGGAAAAAAGTGGGCCCAACAGGAAGTCTACCTTGTCTAGTTCTACTAACTTTTTCGCTTTATCAAGGGTGACGGCCGGATCAGTTGCGTAGTCTTCGACTATCATTTCTATTGGTCGGCCAGCAACTGCCCAACCAGCTTCGTCAAAGCGCATCTCGACTCCATCTAATATCATTGGGTCGAAGTAAGCGTAGAATCCAGTTAGAGCCATGAGAGTTCCAATCTTAATCGGCCCGGTCGGTGTAGTTGGCTTAGCACAGGCACCAGCTGTAAGGATTAGTACAAGAACTACTGGAAAAATAATTAACCACACACGTTTCATAATTACCCCCTTTAACATATAAGTTCTGTAAATTTTACTTGGAATACCATATTCAATATAGTATTAATTTACATGTTTTGCCTCCCTATTTATCTGGCTCGAGTTTTTCTAAAAAGTGTTGTTTGTATGTCCTTGTCTTTGATTATTATTGTCTCCGTAACTCATTACCCATGCTTGGTTTGCACCTCAACGTGGTTTATGACTCGCTGGGTAATATCAACCCCAACCTTTTGGTTAAAAGCTGTAAACAGCTTTTCTGTGATTGGTCCGGGAATGGGCCTTGGCATTATTCGCTCGTTAAATTTTGCAACTGGATAGATAACGAAGCTATTGGCGGTAACCATGATCTCTTCGGCATTATATAAATCGTAGACACTTATATCTGTTTCTGCACTTTTTATGTTTAGCTCGGTGGCTAATTGAAGAAGCGTTCCTCGAGTTACTCCTGCTAAGCTACTTGTTGCCCTGGATGTGAATAATTTGCCGTCTTTTACCATTAGAAAATTCATGCGGGGACACTCAGCAGCAAAACCGTAAACATCTAACATCAAGGCGATCGCCTCAGGATTAATCATCTTAGCCTCGAAATCAGCCGAAGCATTACAGAATCTATTCGAATTCTTTATCTTCTGGTCGAAGCACTGGGGAGGTATTGCTCTGGTGTTAGCTACTACCATCTGCACTCCTTCTTGATAGTATCTCGCCATCCTTTCATATTGAGGGCTCAGATAAGCACAGTTTATGAGTACTGTTGGCTTAGTAGGTGGAGAAGGGAGGCTCGGCATTGCTCCTCGACTAACCCTCTGCACGACGTAGAAATCATCCTCTGGGTGTAAGTTTTCTTTATTTCGCTTATAAACCTCGAGACTAATTTTGGATACTTCTTCTGGTGAAAGCCCAATATCAAGGTGAATGCCTTGCAGTGTGCGAAATAATCGGTCAATATGTTCTTTCCAGAAGAAAGGAACATGGTTGTACGTCCTCGACATGTCATATACACAGCCCTCTAACCAGACCATATCCCAAAGTCCAGTCTTAACTTCGCTCTCCTTCATATACTCACCGTTGTAATAACAAATCAGCTCTTTCAATTCTTTCATATATTACCCCTTTCTCCGAACCTAGTAAAATCAAAATTAGAGTTTGGCAAAAAGCCCTGCTTAGTTTTAATCAGTGTATTCCCTATAAATACCGCCCCCTTTTCTAGATCTAGCCATAATTTTATCCAACCTTTTGTTTTGCCTCTTTCACACACTACGAATAACCTTGAGTAGCTTAATGCGAAGAATAATACTTTGCAATCAGGGCAGTCTAAATTTAGCGCTTGGGATCTGCTTTTCATCTTTGGCAACCATGTTCACTTCAAACATCGTGGCACATTGGGGGCAGTAATATTCCTTAAGAACGAATTTATCCGTTCCTGATGCTAAATAAGTTGGCTGTCCCTTGGAAATGGCTGTTTCATTCTTCAGTGCAAAATCCTTATAGTCATCACTAATCGGACACAGATTATACCTACACTTGATACATCTAAACGTTTTATGTCCCTCTACTTCAGCCACCTCCAAATTACCGAGCTTAATACTTTCCATAATTAGCCTCTAAGAAGTGATTGTTTATTTTCTGCCGACCCTTAATCTCTCGGTTGTAATTGCTTGTCTACGTTCTTCGGTTGCCTCGTGATTTACTTCAAATGTATCAGGGTCTATGAGGACACCATATGTTTCCTTGGCTGTTTCAAGCGAGACGTACCCCCTTTCTACATCTTTAGCTACCGATCTAGGGTCACGATCTATTGGATCACCAAAACCACCACCACCGTTTTGATATTGAATAAGTACGTCTCCCGGATTCAACTTATAGATACCTAGGGCTGACCTATTTTCCCGCTTACCGTTGATCTCGTTAACATCTGAAAGGAATTCTCTTCGCCTAAACTGCTCCAAAATATCAGAGTCTCTAATTATCATTTGCAATGAGTTAGTTGATGGGTAGCCACCGGCTAATCCGTATGTACCTCTTGCCTCATACCCGAGGCCCAGACTATGTAACTCTATACTAGAATCCGTATCCCACGGTATTACTGCCTGAAAAGTACCAACTCCTCCCCTGAATTTACCAGAGCCTCCTGTATCAATAACCTCTTTCTTACACAAAAATAACCAAGGGAAGAGCTCTTCTAGAGCTTCTAAGTTATCAACTTGACTCTTCGGTGTCCACACATTAGCACATGCTTCCTCACCGTCTCTGTCTGCTAATGCTCCCATTCCACATATAAGCACGTCCATATTATGAACTGTTATAAAAAGCTCACCCGCTTTATCCAGACCATGATCGATAGTGCAGGTAAAACCCCCACTAACACCAGCATATACATCTTCTTTAAGTTCTTCACTTGAGAGAAGCATCTGTGCCATTATGTCTTGCATAAGAATTATAGTTTCGGTTCCCCCACCTGAAGGGGTATTGGTCGATACAGCCGCCGGAAATTTTGGATTCACAATGGTTTCATCGGGTATAATCCATTTAATTGGTCGCCAAACCCCTGAACTCCATGGTATATCATAGGCAAACATCGTTAGGTATGAACATAGGGCATTGCTCATTGTGCCTGGTTTAGCAATATTTTGGCTCCCACGCGATTGTGGAGAAGAGCCAGTAAAATCTAGAGTTAGTTCATCATTCTCCTTAGTTGCCGTAAGCTCCAGCTTGAGATAGGATTCTTCCTCTCTTATCGGCTCCATATAATGTACTGCGTGCCATGTTCCATCGGGAATCTTTCTGAGCTTTGCCCTTGCCAATCTTTCCGAATAGTCCTGCAGTTCCTGAAAAACTGTCAGAACTGTATCTATGCCATATTTTTCAAATGTTTCTTTTAATCTCTTAGAGCTAACATTATTAGCAGCTATTCTAGCGCTGATGTCTAACATGAAAAGGTCTGGCTGTCTCGTCATACCTTTCAAGCTATCTTCAACATCCTTCCTTCTAACCCCTCTTTCAACTATCTTAATTCCTGGAAGGTGTAATCCCTCCTGAAAGACGTTTTCTGCTCTAAGCATATAACCTGCGGGATCTATACCACCAATATCCATAGTATGACCGGCGGTTACTATCCAAGCTACTCTTCTCCCCTCCCAGAATATTGGTGATAATACCTGTATATCCATATGATGTACATTCGCTTTATAACAATCAGTGAAAACGAATTGGTCACCATCATATATCCCCGGGTTATCCGTATAAGCTTCTATCAAATGCTTACCGGCCGCTTCCAAAGAATATGTCCATTCCACAATACCACCGGCAACCATTACTGTACTACCATTAGCATCAAGTAGGGCTTCCTCATGGTCCCCAGAATCTGCTATAATCGGGTTGCCAGAGCAGCGAGCCAATGTATAATAAGCCTCCGCAACTATCTCCTCTATCCTATGTCGCAACACCTCGAATAAGACGGGAGCTAAGTCTTTCGCCATCATATCCTCCTAATAATTCAAAAGATAAAAACATTATAAAGATCTCATACCTTAATCTGTATGTTTGAGTACTCGTCTACATATCCTTTCTGGTCAGGTTGTATTACGATTGTCGTATCTGTAGCTTCGATGATCGCAGGCCCTTCAACAATATTACCTGCTTGTAACTTATCATAATCATATAGATTGGTAGATATATACCCATTATATTTGCTGAAGAAAGCCTTACGCTGGCCCTTAAGAGCTTTGGAGGCGTCTGCCTCTTGAGGCACATGTT
>CAYFEZ010000010.1:0-14364 GCA_964342215.1 uncultured Dehalococcoidales bacterium
TTCATAGTCAAAGAGTGAAGGAATGTCTCAAATCCACAAATTTCAATTTACAGATCCACAATACTTTTTACAACTCCAAGAAACACCATCAAGTCCACCTTAGAATAATCACTGTCCCCTACAACAAACATTTTTTCTCGGGAATACTCCTTAAACTGCTCCCAAACAGAGCCAGATAATGCAGGTGACACCAGCGCTAGCAGATTGATCCGCCCATCATTCCAAGCCACAGGTACTATTACACTGGCACCAAAGGAGTATCCTGCCAACCCAATTCTATCTGGGTCAATATCCAGTGTGGACAACACGAAGGTTATCGCGGCCTTAACATCTTCTTGCTCGGCAATACCCCCGCCGAAGACACCACCGCTTTCACCCACTCCCCGGAAGTTAAAGCGAAAGGCCGCGATTGACTGTTGCACCAGCTCCTGGCAAATAGCCATGACCACATTGTTTGACATATTACCACCGTAGAGTGGGTGAGGATGACAGACAATGGTCCCCGGGAACAAGCCAGTCCCCTGAGGAACATGCCACATTCCCTCTAAAAAGATATCCTGACAGGGAAACGTTATATGAACCTGCTTCAAGCTTTTTCCCCCTGCCGCCAACCTTTGAGCCGGGCTAAAACCTGTTTCTCGTACCCCTGGTCGCTAGGATTGTAGAAATTATTACCCTGAAGGGAATCAGGTAAGTTCTGCTGCTCAACAAAGTGCCCAGGGTATTCGTGAGCATACTTATACCCTTCACCATAGCCACTATCTTTCATTAATGGTGTCACCAGATTACGCAGGTGAAGCGGCACTTCTTTATTGGCACTTCGTTTAATCTCTTCCTGAACTTTAGAGTACGCCTGATATAAGGAATTACTTTTGGGAGCGGTGGCCAGATAAGCGACAGCCTCAGCTAAAGCTAGGTTACCCTCCGGCAAACCGATAAAATGGACTGCTTGCTGAGCCGCCATGACTATTACCAGTGCCTGCGGGTCAGCCAGGCCGACATCTTCCGAAGCGAAACGAACCAAGCGGCGGGCAAGGTAGAGCGGGTCTTCCCCAGCTTCCAGCATTCTGGCTAGCCAATACAGGGAGGCATCCGGGTCTGAACCCCGCATTGATTTATGCAGAGCAGAGATAAGGTCATAGTGTTGCTCTCCGGATTTATCATAACGCAAAGCCCGATGCTGAATGGCATCTTCAATGATAGATAGTAAGATATGGCGCTCTCCATCGGCATCAGGCAGGGTATTCGATACTGCCATCTCTAGGGTATTAAGGGCGATTCGAGCATCACTATTAGACATGGTGATAAGATGCCCCAAAGCATCGGCAGCTAGCTCTACATTTAATGCCCCCAGACCTCGCAAGCTATCCTTAAGTGCCCTCAAGACGATAACCCGAATTTCAGACTCGGCGAGGGGGTGGAGGGCGAAAACCTGGCACCGGGACAGGAGAGGAGAGATAACTTCAAAAGACGGGTTTTCCGTACTCGCCCCAATAAGGGTGATGGTCCCATCCTCAACACAGGGAAGAACAGTATCCTGCTGAGCTTTATTGAAGCGATGAATTTCGTCTATAAACAGGATAGTCCGCTGTTGGTTCATTTTACGGCGTTCTTTGGCTTCCACAATTACTCGGCGCAGATCAGTAACACCGGCACTGGTAGCGCTTACCGGGCTACAGTGTGATTCGGTGGTATTAGCGATAATGTGGGCCAAGGTAGTTTTACCACTACCGGGCGGTCCCCACAGGATGATTGAGGGGAGCTTACCTGATTCAATCGCCTTCCTCAGCACGTGCCCCTTGCCCACAATATGCTCCTGCCCGACAAAATTATCAAAAGTACGCGGTCTCATCCGTGCAGCCAATGGGGCCTCTTTATCTTTCTCTTCCTCAAATTTATGTTCAAACATATCCATAATGCACCTTCTTTAAGCAAAAATTTTAATCCAACCTCACCCCCTTAATCCATCTCTCCCCTTCGAAAGGGGGCTTCACCTCGCTTTAACTTCCCTTTATCTACTTATACCTTTTCACCTCAAAGCGGTAGAGCTTTATCGACTCGTTGGGGGCTATACCCGCCTTATTGCAGCAGATTTCAATCTGATAATCCACACTATCCACACCCTCAAGGTCAGGCAGGAGAAGTCCCCTCCGCCAACCACACTCTACAATCACCCCGTACTTCTTGGAATCCAGCTGGTCTTTACTTTCAATCGGCTCCGGTTTGGTTAGGACATCCACACTATAGCTGAGGTCTTTAAGCTCATCGGGAACAATAGGAGGGAAACGGGGATCTCTGGTTGCTGAACTGATGGCGTTGGCGATAACCTCTTCAGCTACATTTTTCCTGGCCGGTTCAAAGGTGCCAATACAGCCGCGTAACTCGTCAATTTTATGAATAGAAACAAAAACCCCGGCCTTCTCCCTCATCTCGAGAGTAAGCTTGTCTGGCCTAGGGGCCTTACCCTCCTTAACCAGAGTCTCCACTGTCTTCCTAGCTAATTCCGCAAGAGAGGACATCTCTTTTATAATTATGCCAGCATAGCCAACTACCCCGCTATAATCGCCGGTGGTATCACCGCTGGTCTGGTACCTAACCAGCTCTACCTGCGTCGCCCCCAATTCTTTTACCGCCGAGATAAGGCTAACCGTCGGAGCATAACCACACATTGATAAACCTAGATCATCAACCCGTCTTAATAATTCATCCTCATTCAGAGCCAGTATGGCTTCTATTGCTTGGGTATCCTTTTTTTGAGCAGATTCCTGTGGCTCGTAGTGAGTCATATCACTTGAGGCTATAATGACAACCTCTTTATTCAGTTCCTTAATGGCTCTAGCTATCTCCTTACCGATTTCCTTAAAAGTGACACCGGTAGAGTAGGCTAGGATAATGGGCACGAATTTGATATCCGGTTTGAAATATTGCAGAAAGGGGAGCTGGACTTCAATGGAGTGTTCGTGCTTATGGGCAGCATTATCTTCTACCAAGTGGCTGGATGTAGATAAAATTTGCTTACCCAGTACTGAGTCAATCTCTACATCACCAAGAGGGGTCCGCCACACCCCTTCGGTCATGATACTAAGTGGTTTTCCCCGGCCAGTATGATTTGGGCCTAAAATAATGAAGGTATCCTTAAATTCTATTCTGGAGATAGTGGCACCGGCTACCGGTCCAGAATAGATATATCCAGCGTGAGGTGCAACCAATCCGATCACTTCTTCTCTCACTGTATTCTCGTCAATAAATCCCTCAATCATTGCCCTAAGCTGAGAAGCTGATTTTGGATAAAACTGCCCGGCTACAACCGGCTTCCTAATCATCACAACCTCTCCTGACCCACCATTGTCCTGAAATTAAGTTCTGCTCCACAGAACTGGCACTTCGAATCTGCCAGGCCAACAACCTTAATTTGATAGCCAAACCTTTCCACAACAAGCTCGCCACAGGAATAACAGGTAGTGTTCTCGCGCTCATGTTCAGGGACATTACCGGCATAGACAAACTTAAGACCAGCTTTTTGGCCGATATCATAGGCATGCTCTATGGTAGATACAGGGGTTGTGGGTAAGTGCATCATCTGGTGCTGGGGATGGAAGCGAGTAACATGCCACGGTGTTAGCTCACCCAATTCGTCCCGTATCCAGCTAGCAATACCCTCAAGTTGCTGGTTGTCATCGTTAATGGTGGGCACGATGTTGGTGACGACCTCAACATGCATATTCCACTTAACCTTAGCCCGCTGGGCCACCTCAAGTATCCCCCGCCAGCTGGGGATCTTAGTCAGATTACGGTAAAAAACGTCATTAAAGCCCTTGACATCAACCCGCCAGGCGTCCAAGTATGGTCCAATTGTATCCAATGCCTCCGGGGTCGTGTAGCCATTGGAAACGTAGACGGTATACAAGTTATTCTCCTTTGCCAGCTTAGCTAAGTCCAGAGAATATTCAAACCAGATAGTGGGCTCATTGTAGGTCCAGGCAATACCCTGACAGTGATACTGCCTAGCTAACTCTATGGCCGATTGCGGTTGAACTTCTCTGGAACCACCAACAGATTGCGGAATATCAACGCAGGAGATTTCCCAGTTCTGACAGTCCTGACAGTGGAAGTTACAACCCCAGCCCCCAAGTGAGAAAGCTAAACTACCGGGAAAAAAGTGGAACAAGGGTTTCTTCTCAATAGGGTCGACCGCCATTGAAGATACCTGAGCATAGTTCATACTATACAGAACGCCGGATTCGTTATGATACATGCGACACACACCAAACTTTTCCGGACTTATAGAGCAGCGCCACTGGCAGATATGGCACCTTACCCTTGACTCTGGCAGCTTTTCGTAAAGCATTGCCTCGCGCATTACCATAAGTTAATTATATCACCCAATTGTTGTCAATTATAGCCTAGAAATTAGGGTTTATTATGTACCTCACCCCCTTTTTATCCCCCTCTCCTTGGAAGAAGAGGGGGACCATATTAAAAAGAGGAACGACCCCTCTTAGACTCCCCACTAATCACTGTAAAATTAGGAACAATTAGTGGAGAAGAATACCATTGGTTTTACATCCCCTTAAAAAGAGGGTAAAATATTCTATTGATGCTTTAAGAATTGGAGGAAAGCCAAGTGCCAGACAGCCAAATACTTAAACAAACAAAACAAGAAAAGAAAACGCAACTGACCGAAATTGAATCTAAAGAACTCCTCAAAAAAGCTGGGATACCGGTTATAGAGACGAAGTTAGCTAGAACTAAAGAAGGAGCCATCTCCCTAAGTAAGAGCACTGGTTTCCCCGTAGTCCTGAAAATAGCCTCACCGGATATTACTCATAAGAGTGATTCTGGCGGCGTAAAATTAGGGTTAACCAATGTTACCCAAGTGGGCAAAGCTTATAGTGAAATTATAGTATCGAGCCGGAAAAAGTTTCCTGAAGCCATGATTCAAGGCGTGTCGGTACAAAAAATGGTCCGCCCGGGAGTCGAGGTAATTATCGGTATGAGTAAAGACGCCCAATTCGGACCGGTACTCATGTTCGGATTGGGAGGAATACTGGTGGAAGTATTAAAAGATGTGTCTTTCAGAATAGTGCCGGTAACCAAAAAAGACGCCGCGGAGATGATTAGAGAAATAAAGGGGTATGAACTACTGCAAGGTTATCGGGGGCAAGAAGCGGCCGATATTGCTTCTCTAGAACAATTAATAGTAAAAGTCTCTGAGTTTATCGAGCAAAATCCCCAAATAAAAGAGCTTGACCTCAATCCTATATTTGCCTACAAAGATAAGGTTGTCGCCGTAGATGCCCGTATAATCTTAGAAGCCGCGGCGGAAAGTTGAATATCTAGCCAGATGACCTAAAGCTCTGATAGCTCTATACGGATTGTGGAAAACCGTAATTCTTCCCGTTACCTCTAATATATCTTGTGCCACCCTGGCATGGTCTCCGTGCAGGGAACAAACCAGGGGTTTATCTGGATGAGCCTCCGCTAACTTGGCTAAAAGCTGGGAAAGGTCAATACAATTTTGCTCAGACCATGGTGACCACACAAAAAGAAGAGCATCTACCGCACCATCATCAAGCATAGCCCCGATACTCCCGTCCAGTACTTTAGCCAGCGGTTGTTTGGACACCATATAGGATGGCCATACGTCTGCCGGGTTGCTGACACTCAGCCAAGCAGGGGACAAGACATTCATTTGCTCCATAGTTCCCGAGGACAATTCGGCCACCTCTAGATTAAACAGGTGACAGGCATCAATACTCATAATACCTACCCCACCACTGTTGGAAACGATACCGATCTTTCTCCCCCCCATAAGGGGTAACCGAGGGAAAATTCTTACTAGGTCACCAAGCTCATCAATATCACCTACCCTAATTACTCCAGATTGCCGTAGCGCCACCTCCCAGACCTCGTCCTTACCTACCAGTGAGCCGGTATGCGACTGAACTGCCCGAGCGGCCTGCTCACTCTTCCCCGTTTTCAAAGCGAGCACAGGCTTTCTCCGGGCAACACGTTCGGCTACGCTAAGAAATCTTCGGCCATTTGGTATACCTTCAATATGCAAGAAGACAATTTTAGTATCATCATCTTGCTCAAAATACTCCAAGCCATCAGTAAAGCCAACGTCACAAGCATTCCCCAAGTCAAAACCTTTACCCAATAATTTTAATTCGTGGAAACCACTAAAGAAAACCCCGGTCTGACAGATAATACCTATAGGTAATATTTCCATCTCCATTTTCCGAAAGGAAGAGCTGAAGTTAATGAACGGATTAGCGGTACCAAAAGTGTTGGGACCAAGTATTCTGACCGCACCTTTCTTAACGAATTTATCTATCTCTTTTTGCAGCTGTTTCCCATCCTCATCAGTGGAATCAGCAAAACCTTGCGTCTCTATTATTACGGACTGAATACCCTGTTCCACACACTCTTTAACAACGCCGGGAACCAGATACCGAGGTAGATTTATTACCGCCAGCTCAATCTCACTACTGATATCGGCAACGCGAGAGTAAGTTTTCACCCCCAAGATTTCAGTGGCATTAGGATTCACAGGATAAATTCGGCCTGTATAGCCGTAACTAAGTAAGTTTTGCAGCATGCTCAAGGCATTTTCACCGGTACGCCGTGATACGCCAAACAGAGCTACCGATTCCGGCTCAATAAATTTCTTCATTTGCTCAACAACATTCATGCTAATCCGCCTTAATTGTTTTAGCCAAGCTCTTAAAAGTTTAGTCCCTAGCACGCCTATCGTCAAACATCTGGCATAAGTTCAGCATAACGCCTTACTGACGAGGGACAATACGATGTCACGATAGTGGATTACGCCCCACTGGGAAAATACTGCGCCTACTCAGGTTCCCTAAAATACTACACCGGTGGATATTGATAAAGCCGAAAAGTCTGGACAACCACAAAGGAAAAGCAAAACCAAGATTAAGACGCAATAGTAACCCTCAATCTTCCCCAGAGCCTTCCCAAGTGAGCTACTTTCCCTTAAAATCTGGCCTCCGCTTTTCCAGAAAGGCAGTAATTCCCTCTATATGATCATCAGTAGCAAAGCAGAGGCAGAAATTACTTTTTTCGTAATCCAATCCGGCAGCGAGATCAGTATACATTCCCCGATTTATAGTTTTCTTCACCAGAGCCATAATAACTGGACTTTTACTGGCTATAGTTTCCGCCAACTCGTTTACGGTTTCCTCCAATTTATCTTGAGGCACAACCTTATCAACCAAGCCGATTCTTTCCGCTTCAGCAGCATTAATTATTCTACCAGTGTAAATCAATTCCTTCGCTCTTCCCCAGCCGACAAGCCGGGGCAACCTCTGGGTGCCGCCACCACCAGGCAAGATGCCAATGTTTATTTCCGGCTGGCCTAATTTAGCATTTTCGGAGGCAATTCTAATATCACAGGACATTGCCAACTCACAACCTCCGCCAAGGCAAAATCCACTTATCATGGCAATGACCGGAACCCGGGCCTTCTCAATCTCGGTATAAAGCTGTTGCCCCACCGTAGAGGCACGCTCTTCTATCACCATAGGAGTTGCCGTCTTCAATTCAGTGATGTCAGCCCCAGCCACGAAGGCTTTATCCCCAACCCCACTAATAATAGCTACCATGACTTCGTTATCCTGTTCGATATCTCTTACCGCCAAGCGGATTTCGGCTCTAGTAGGTTGATTCAGGGCATTTCTTACTTCAGGTCGATTAATCATAATCCTAGCTATTCCCTTTTCTTTGCTATATATGATGTTTTTATACGGCATAACTCCCCCTCATAGACCCCAGCCTTTAAGTATAAGTAGGAATACTAAAAAGGTCAACGGATTCTTATTTTACCGAGCTAATCCAATAGATAACATTTTGCGTGGCTCTACTGAGTATGATGGCTCCGGCTAGGGGATAAAACTTCGGGTTCTAACACGAAGGGAACCATGAAAATAGTGGGAAAAGGTAGGTTTAATCGTCTTAGCATCTACCATCAAAGAACCTACATCTGTTGTATCTACTTAGTATTTTATTAGAGCCAGCAATACGCCTACCGAGCAAATTGGGGAGGTGCTTTTTATTGATAAGTTAGATTTGGAGAATATCCTCGGTTCAGGGACAACAAATATAAAGCATATAAGAAACGTGGGATATCCCTAGCCTCAAAGGATAAAACAGGTTTTTAGCGGGGAAGAAGTGCGGATTTCTATGCGACTCCCCCACCCGTGTTCAGGTCATTCTAGCACTATATTATCTATCAACCTAGTCTTACCAATTTTTACTGCCAGTGACACCAAAACTGGGGGATTAAGCGTGTCCAATTCATCCAGAGTCTCGGCATCAGCTATACTCACATAATCAATATCAGCTAGGGGTTGTTGTTGAATAAGGTCTATCATTTGCCCACGCAAGCTCCCGGTATCTTTTTCACCCTGTAACCATAATTGCTGAGCTAAACTAAGCGCTTGATAGAGGACTACGGCTGTTTGGCGCTGCTCAGGAGTAAGGTAGGTATTCCGACTGCTCATCGCCAGTCCATCAGATTCGCGCTCAGAGGGAACAGTAACTATTCCCAGATTCATATTAAAGTCAGCCACCATCTTTTTGATAACTATTAGCTGCTGGGCGTCTTTCTGCCCAAAGTAGGCTTTACTTGGCTGCACGATATTGAATAGCTTAGCAACTACCGTAGCAACTCCCCGGAAATGACCAGGGCGGGATGCCCCTTCCAAGCGCTCCGTGACCGTCCCCACCTCTATCCAGCTATTAAACTGCGGCGGGTACATCTCCGCCACTGAGGGCATAAAGACGATAGCCGTCTTTTCCTTTTCCAGCATAGCCAAGTCACGCTGAGGGTCCCGTGGATAGTTGTTAAAGTCTTCTTGGGGGCTAAATTGGGATGGATTAACAAATATGCTGACCACCACCGAGCGGTTATCTGCCCTTGCCTGTCTGACCAGGGCTAGGTGACCTTCATGAAAATAACCCATAGTTGGCACGAAACCAACGGGCTCAGTAAGCTGCCGCCGCCGCCTCTTCATTTCAGCTATCGTTTCAATGACTTTCATAGTTTGATTTTTTTCTGGCGGTTATATCCAAGACGTTCTTTTTCTCTTTACTACCTCCTGAAAAAAATTGCGGGCTTTTTGGTTAGCTGGTAGCAATCAGCCAGAGTTTTATTTTTTCTCTGCCTCTTCCATACGGCATACAGCCTCCCCAAGAAAGAAAGGAGTGTAAGTCCCCTGCTATTTACTTTCTTTTTTCTTGGAGGTGATTTGGGTACGGCGTTTCTCTCTGGCCAACCCAGTTAATATACTTTCATCCATGGAAAAGCTTTGCTGGTCAGTAGGAAAACTACCCGCTTTCACCTCATTATAATATTCGCCAACCGCAGTTCGAACAATGTCGGTGAGCTTAGTATATTGCTTGGCATGCTTGGGAACAAAGTCGGTAAACGAACCTAAAACATCATTTATCACCTGCACCTGCCCATCGCAATCGATGCCAGCCCCGATGCCGATAGTGGGGACATTCACCTTTCCCGTAATTAGTGCCGCTAACTGGGCAGGAACAGTCTCCAGGACAATAGCAAAGACACCGGCCTCCTCTAGAGCCTGGGCATCTTTAAGTAGTTTGGTGGCTGCTTCCAGACTTTTACCCTGCACCTTAAAGCCACCGAACTGGTGAATAGACTGAGGGGTAAGCCCGATGTGCCCCATAACCGGAATACCACATTCCACAACGCGCCTTACCTTCTCGGCTACAGCTACTCCACCTTCAAGCTTAATTGCCTGGGCACCCCCCTCCTGAATGAAACGAGCCGCATTCCTGAGTGCATCGTCAGCACTAACATGGTAGGTCATAAACGGCATATCACTGATTACCATTGCCTGCTTGACGCCCCTGACCACCGCCTTGGTATGGTGGAGCATCTCCTCCATGGTTACCGGTATGGTTGATTCGTAGCCCAAGACTACCATCCCGAGGCTATCCCCAACCAAGATGAGCGGTATACCTGCTTCATCAACCAACTTAGCGGTAGCATAGTCATAAGCGGTAAGCATGGTGATTTTCTCGCCATTTCGCCTCATTTCCGCTACCTGATTTATGGTAATACGCATTTTCCTATCCCTCCTGAAAAGTTTGGCCTTAGCCCGCTCATTTATCTGTTAGCAGCCGATATCCTCAACCGACTATCAGCTTTACTTCTCCACTTGCCGCTTCGCCTCCTCCCAGAGAACGTTTTGCTCCTCAAAGGATAACTTCCCTAAATGCACCCCACGTTGGCGGCAGGTCTCCTCCATAGTGGCGAACCGGTGATAAAACCGCCGGTTTGCCTGCCTAAGTGCCCCCTCTACATCCACTACCAGCCGCCGACCAACATTAACCAAGGTAAATAGTAAATCACCGAACTCCTCAGCCCTTCGCTCCTGACTATCAGCCTGTTTAAACTCGCTAACCTCTTCCACCAGCTTATCCATCACACCCTCAATATCTGCCCAGTCAAACCCAACCACGCCTACCCGGCGCTGTATCTCCTGACTGTACCCCAGAGCAGGCATATGTTTGGGCACACTGGCCAGCATAGAAGTATCAACCGCTCTCTCTTCCTGCTTGAGAACCTCCCAATTATGTAAAACCTCCCCTACATCCTGTACCTTCACTGAACTAAAGACGTGAGGATGACGGCGAATTAACTTAGTATTAATGCTACTGATTACATCGCTTAGCTCAAATTCTCCAGTTTCGGTAGCAATCTGGGCATGGAACACAACCTGCATCAGGAGATCACCCAACTCCTCAGAGAGCTTTCCGGAATCCCCTTCATCCAGAGCCTCCAGTACCTCATAGCACTCTTCCAGCAAGTTTTCCCGCAGAGTACTATGGGTCTGCTCCCTGTCCCAAGGGCAACCACCTGCCGCTCGTAACCTGGCAATGATATCTACCAGTGTGGCAAACTCTCCCGGGTCCATTGCTAAAGGCAAAATGACCTCCACAACTTTCTACTTACTTATTATACAAGCCAGTCTAAAATCAAGCAACATAACCAATGGTCATTCAGGAAACTGCACCCAAAGCGAAAAGAGAAATATTAGCTGATAGAAGAAAAGCCGAACCACGACCTGACGTAATACCGTCATATCAGCCAGGACTGCTTGGAGAATAGTACCGACGCCATCTTATCCACCCAGAAGGGAGACGTCTATTTCTTCAAGATGCTTACAGTACCATGGCCCATAGAGCCGAAGACCTGGCACAAGCCTACTTTAGCCCCCTCAACCTGCCTGGGTCCCGATACATCCCTCAATTGAAGGCACATTTCATGAATCTGACCAAAACCTGAAGCGCCAACCGGCTCCCCTTTGCATATCAGCCCACCATCAACATTCACTGGGAGCCTACCCCCAATTTCAGTAACGCCATCATCGACCATCTTCCCCCCCTCACCTTCTTTACAGAAAAGAAGCTGCTCACAGTGTTCAATCTCGCAAAAGGCATCGGTATCTTGTACCAAAGCACAATCCAAATCTTCTGGCCCAATACCACTGCTCTCATACGCCTCCTGGGCGGCAAGCGTTGTCACCGGTGGATTGCCCGTAGGATAGGCAGTATAGAGCGGCACATTATACATTGGAACCATAGACACCCGATGGGCACAAGCGGCTAAAGTAACGGGGTGGGTAGTATATTTTTTGGCAACCTTTGGACTAACTAAAACCGCCGCCGCCGCCCCTTCATCAGGGGCACAAATCATAAAAAGCCTCATTGGGTCGCAGACCAATGGTGAATTCATCACTTCTTCCATAGTCATTTCCTTACGGAAGAGGGCATTAGGATTGTGAACCCCGTTCTTATGATTCTTAACCGCTACCTTAGCAATTTGCTCAACGGTAGTCCCATAATCATGCATATGGCGCCGGGCATTCATTGCCCAGAACATTGGATTCTGGCTCAGACCAGCGTAGCATTGCCAAGTTTCATAGAGATTCCTTGGATCCATAAACCCCCGGGGCATTTTCTCCACTCCTATAGCCAGAACTTTATCATATAAGCCTGTGGCAATAGCAGAAGCCCCCATCCGAAGACAAGCTCCGCTTCCAGCGCAAGCCGCCTCTACATCCACAACTGGAACTGATGTGCGCCCGAAAAGTGACGCTACCCTTACCCCGGCAGTTGCCGGTAAGTACATTCGGCTGACATAAACCGCCTGGATATCCTTGAAATCCATATTAGCATCCTTAAGCGCCCTATCCACCGCCTCAAACCCGATCTGCTCATAAGACTTGTCCCCAAATCTGCCAAAGGGATGCATACCAACACCGGCTATCACCACTTGTTCACTCATTTTTACCTCCTACTGGGCGAAAGCGATACATCAGCACATCATTACCATCCTCATCCTCCCACCCCCTCTCAACCACCAGCTTAACCGGCAGATCGATCTTCATTTCTTCCGGACTACATTTAATATGAGATACCAGTCTTACCCCCTCGGGCAGTTCCACCCACGCCACCGGTATGGGTGGACTATAGGGATTAACTGACGGAAAAGGCCAAGAGGGGACATAACGCATGATGGTATAGCTCCAGATCTTGCCCTCCTGAGATAAGGGGGTCACTTTAACATTACTTGTACCACAGTTTTCACAGCGCCCCCTCGTGCCTAGGAGAACCGTACCACAGTCCTGACAGTTAGTTCCTAACAGACAAACCTGCTCTCTGGGGCTGAGGGGAAACGTTAAATAACCAAGAGCAAAAGGTATCTCTTTCTTCTCCACTGTTCTTTCGGTTTTAACCATGATACCCCCTTTTTGTTACTAACTTTCACCAAAGTACTGAAACTCATAATAACATAAGCCCTGCTTCAACTCAATGGTAATATCGCCCCGATAAACTGGCGCTGCCCTCTCAAAAACTCAGCTGCCGACATGGCTCGCTTCCCTTCTAATTGAACCTGACAAACCCCTAAGACTCCGTCACCAGCACAGACGCCAAATGCTGCTTTTGGCGCCGATGGTAGAGTTAGCTCGACAACCTCCCCTTTTTCACCGGCTCTTTCCCACGGTAAAGGCACCGCCTCAATAATCTTAAGCCACTTCCCTTGCCACTGGGTATAACACCCCGGCCAGGGTTGGTATGCACGTACCCGCCGCCATATGTCCGCTACTGGTAGATACCAGTCAATCTTACCCTCCTCCTTAGTAATAGACTCAGAATAAGTAATTTCGGCTTTATTTTGAGGCTGAGGAGCCAGCTCACCTCTTACCCAACGAACTAGAGTATCCTGAAGTAACTGAGCCGCTATCAGTGACAAGTTAGCGGTAAGCGAGCCAGTGGTATCCTGTCCGGAAATAAAAATCTGAGCCCTAGCTAATATCGGCCCGGTATCCAAACCTCGGTCCATCAGAATAAGGCTCACTCCGGTGAATTCATCACCAGTTAGGATAGCCGTAGCTATTGGCGAGGCACCACGATATTTGGGTAACAGAGAGGGATGAATATTAATACACCCGTAACGTGGGATGTCCAAAATTGGTTGTGGCAGAAGTTGGCCAAAGGCAGCCACCACTATTACATCAGGGCGCAAATCAGCTAATTGACTTACCACCTCTGCTGCCTTTAACTTAGCTGGCTGCACGACTGGTATTTCCCAAGCTACCGCTGCCCGTTTCAATGGAGAAGAAACCTCAGCTCGCCCCCTACCGGATGGTTTGTCTGGCTGGGTATAAACAGCTACAACCTGATATTGATTAAGCATAAGATGCCTAAGCGAAGGAACAGCGAATTCCGGAGTACCCATAAAAACAATCCGCAAATTAAGCCTCCTCGTACTTAATTGTAACATTAAAAATTTTTTTAAAACAACAAGCACTATTATATCTATCAGGGTAAAATTAGATAAATAGAAAAGCCTGACGGACTTTGCAACCGAAAACAAGGGTTGAAAATGACCAGCAACCAGCGCCAGAACCCTTGCCCTTAGAAAAGTCTGGTGTTAGCCTAGATAACACTACTTTTTAGGTCTTTCCCCAAAGCATGGGCTCGCTCAATCCGGTGCCGTATTGAGCATGTATGTGTAGACTTAATAGTTAAACATTTAGGAGAATTTTTTGACAGCTGGATCAGTACAAGAAATTTGGGAAGCCGCCTTGGGCGAATTGCAAATCCAAGTTAGCAAGTCGAACTACAAGACTTGGTTAGAAAAAACTGTGGGGTTGGATTTTCAGAATGATCAGTTTGTGGTTAGTGTGCCTAATACCTTCGCTGCTGAGTATTTGGATAAGAACCAACGCTCCTTAATTGAAAAAACACTCATTAGCCTTACTCACCGCAATATCCAAGTCCTTTTTAAGATAGATAACGCGC
>CAYFEZ010000011.1:0-13894 GCA_964342215.1 uncultured Dehalococcoidales bacterium
TCCAGTAACTGTTTTAGTTTCCTTTCCTGAAACTGGCGGAATGAGTCCAATTGATTTTTTATCAGATTGGGTACTTCAAGTATCTGGGGTAATCGGGCATAAGATTTTCTGGAAACAGGAGACATTTTCCCAGTGGTATGGGTTGGTGACACAGAAACCATTTGCTCTACTCCTTAAATGATCGAAAATAGACCCTGTATTATTGCAGCACTACTCTGGAATATAACCTACAGCTGATGCAGAAATATAACCTACAGCTGATGCAGAAATATAACGAAGTGAAACTTCAAGAGGTATAACGCAACCTATCAGCCTACCACTTTTTTAAATATTTGTCAAGGTGTTTTATCAAGTGTTTCTTCTTGATTTTATTGATGCTGCCTTGATCGGGTGAGCGGATTGGTTACTAATGGTTAGAAGGTAACGTATAGTTAGGGTAGAGATAGAATTGTGGCAACAGTAAGATATATGTTATCCTTAGTCGTGACATACCGTAGGGTAACAATGATATACGGTATTGCTATCTGAGTAATCGCGGAAGATTACCAAAACTACTGACAAAGAGAGGAAGGGCGAATGGATAATCTTGAAATTTGCTGTATGTCTGTGGCCGAAATGGCAGACGCAATAAAGACGAAGAAGATCTCCCCCGTGGAAGTAATGGAGGTGGTGCTGCGTCGTATTGAACAGCTAAACCCTAAAGTCAACGCCTACTGTATTGTAGTAGCCGAGAGTGCTATGAGGCAAGCCAAAGATGCCGAGACCATGGTGATGAGGGGAAAGGAATTAGGGCCTCTTCACGGTGTCCCAATATCAATCAAAGACTTGATATTTACTAAAGGCATCCGTACTACGGGGGGCTCTAAGATTTATAAGGATTTCGTCCCACAACAGGATGCTATTGTCGTCGAACGATTAAGAGCAGCCGGAGCGATTGTTATCGGTAAGACAAATACCCCCGAATTTGGTTGGTTGGGAGTAACCAAGAATGAGCTCTTTGGGGTAACTCGTAATCCGTGGAATTTGGAAGTTACTCCCGGAGGTTCGAGTGGTGGGGCGGCTGCTGCAGTAGCTTTAGGTATGGGCCCGCTGGCTATTGGCACCGACGTCGGTGGCTCAATACGTATTCCGAGTAGTTTCTGTGGGGTATTTGGCTTTAAGCATTCCTTCGGTCGGGTGCCCCAATTAGTAGGTTTTCCCCCGGGAATGGAGACTTTGTCTCATACTGGACCCATCACCCGAACGGTTAGGGATGCCGCTCTGACCATGGAGGTCATTGCTGGTAGAGATGATAGAGACCCTTTCTCTCTGCCGGAAACTGGGTTGAGCTACTTACCTTTTCTTGGTGGAGACCTTAAAGGGCTAAAGGTGGCATGGAGTAAAGACCTTGGATATGCTATTGTAGATGCGCAGGTTTTACGAGCTACGGAAACAGCTGCTAAGGCCTTTACCATTCTAGGGGCTTCGGTTGAGGAAGCTAGTCCTAAGGCAACCAGTCCGGAGAAAAGCTTTGCCACTATAGTTACCACCAGGCTTGGCGCTGCATTTAAAGACAAAATAGGTGCTTGGGAAGAGCAGGTTGAGCCACTTCTGGCTGGTTTTATCGAACGGGGTAGGGCTAAGTCAGCAGAGGAATATATGCAGGCTTGCTTCGATCGACTGGAGTATTGGGAAAAAATCCGGACTTTTTTTGAGAAGTATGACCTGTTGCTAACGCCAACTCTTGCGGTACCACCTTTTGCCATTGATAGTTTTGGGCCGAGGGTAATTGATGGGGTAAAGGTGACTGCTTTTGGCTGGTGGCAGTTCACCTATCCCTTTAACTTAACCGGGTTGCCGGCGGCTTCTGTTCCCTGTGGTTCGAGTGATGATGGTCTGCCCATTGGTCTCCAAATTGTGGGGCGACGCTTTGATGATGTTACGGTGTTAAAAGCGGCGGCGGCTTTTGAGCAAGCCTTACCCTGGGTAGACAAGAGACCGCCGCTGGAGTAGAGACGGTGCTCAACGGTCAATTACTACTCTGCTGTTCTTTTTAGTCAGAGCTAAATTTGACGATTTCTTCATCGCGGTGGGCCGAAGATAAAGTCCGCTTGATATCGGTCTCTTTCCAACCGGAAACAGACAAAATCCGCCTTAAGAATTCAAGACTGGCTTCATACTCCGGACTTATTAGCTCCTCCACTCCCAGTTTCTTAAGTAAATCGGCCTCTTTCGTTCGGTGAACCCGCGCCACGATTTTAATTTTGGGGTTGAGTGTTAGAGCTGTCTTTACGGCAGTCAACACTGTTAATGGGTCAGGAAAGGTTACCACTAATACTTTGGCTCGAGTTAAAGCGGCCTGAGAAAGGACATTGGTATTGCTGGCGTCCCCATAAATACAGGTTATCCCATCGCATCTCAGTTCGGAAATGACTTCAGGGTCAAGCTCAATAACGCTATAGGGTATGCCGGCATCGAGTAGACCATAGGCGACATTTTGTCCTACTCTGCCGAAACCAGCGATTACTACTGCGCTTACTTCTTCAGACGGCTTAGAATCAGCTAAAGGAGAAATAGTTTTGGCCTTTAGTTTCTTACTTCTTGGTCTCATTGCTAATTTGGTGTATAGACGAGAAAAAAGACCCATGGATAAAGGGGTCAATAGCATAGTGATGATGGCACTGGCTATGATTAAGGAATAAACTTGGGTAGAGATGACGCCCGTACTGACTCCTCCTTCAGCTAAAATGAAGCTAAATTCCCCAATTTGAAAAAGGCCAGCGCCAGCCAGAAGGGCTACCCCTCCGCTATAGCCAAAGAATCGAACAATGCCGAAAACAACCAGGAATTTCATAAAAATAATAAGAGCTGCGGTTGTGGCTACCAGCCACCAGAAGTCAACGATAAATGCCGGATTTAGCAACATGCCCAGAGAGACAAAAAATAGAGCGGCAAAAATATCCCGTAGCGGGGTTATTTCAGCCAGAGCCTGATGGGCAAACCTTGTTTCTCGTAATACCAAACCAATTAAAAAGGCTCCAAAGACAGCTGATAGCCCAAAGATTTGAGTGCTTATCGCTGCCCCTAAACCTAAAACTAGAATCGTCAGTAGAAATAATTCCCGAGACCGAACCCCACCAACCCGACCCAGTAACCAAGGAAGTACCCATATTCCTAATACGATTGCTATCACGATAAAGAGAATGGCTTCACCAATGGCTATACCCAGAGCGAGAGGAAAATTTTGTTCTGTCCCACTCAGAAGAGGCATAACTATCATCATTAAAACCACACTGATATCTTGAAGAATAAGCATAGCCACCATAATCCGCCCATGCATAGAATCCAGTTCGCCACGGTCCATTAGTATTTTGATGCAAACCATGGTACTACTGAGAGAGATGACCATCCCAAACAAAATAGACTGAGATAACGGCCAACTGAACAGGAAATTACCCACTCCTAGGCCCAGTGCAAAGGTAACTAGCATCTGAGCTATGCCACCCAACAAACCTACCTTGCCTACCTGTCTCAATTGAGAAAAGGAGACCTCCAGTCCTAACGTCAACATTAATAAGGCAACGCCTATAATAGCTGTTGCCTCAATCAATTCTAAGTCATTGACTAACCCCAGAGCATGGGGACCAATAGCTGTTCCGATGATGAGGTAGCCTAATATTACTGGCTGTTTCAGCCGATGGGCTATCATTCCGCCAACCAAAGCCGCGCCCAGTAAAATGGTGAAATTAATAGCTAGGTTCGATTGTTCCATAGTTCTTGCCTAAATGCTCCACTTATCCTATTGTATCATATACTTAAGGTTGCGCTTTTAGAGCCCTACAGGTGCTCTTACCCAGGGGTCAGGTTTTATTGGTTGGTTTGAACGTGGCTCTGACGGGGCGAATAGTTAAGACAGATATTAGGGCAGCAACAGAAACACCGGCAAAGACGAGCCATATACCCTGGTAACTGTGCCAGTTATCAAACACCCAACCGGCCAAGGGGGGGCCTATTAAGCCGCCTAACATGTTTACGCCTATTATTGAACCGAAAATAGTTCCGAAACTGGTTATACCAAAATACTCTCTTGTAAGAGATAGCCTTAATACATTACTGCCTCCGTAACCGATACCAAAAAGAACAATGAAAGGCACCAGCAGCCAGATGCCGATACTGGAAACGTAGCTAAAACAAAGCATGCCGAGGCTCATCATGGCAAAACCACCAGCCGCTAACCATTTTTTTTCGAGTTTATCTCCAATCCAGCCGAAACTAAGGCGACCGCCAATACTCGTCAGCGGCATGGAAGTAGCCACTAGACTGGACGTTGACCTGGCGATACCAATACTGCTGAGATAGGGCATGACGTGGGTTATCGCTGCTGTTACTATCATGGAGTAAAACATAAAAGCCAGTGCTATGTGCCAGAAGGTACTGCTCTTGAGGGCTTGTGTTCCCTTCACGCTTGCTTCTACAATTGGGGGTGGGCTAGAACCATTGTCGAATGTCGCCGGGTTTTCTGCTTGGCCATCAGGTAAATGGCCAGATTGCTCCGGCTTGTGTCGAAACAGGAGTGACAGCGCTGGCACCGTGACTAGCATACCCAAGGCAAGGATAGTCATCGTTAATCGCCAATCATAGAGATCAATGAGTTTAACGGTCAGAGGGATAAGTAAGCCACCAAAGCCGAAGCCAGAAACTGTTATGCCGCTCGCCAGCCCCACCCTCCTCCGGAACCAATTAGCTACGGCGGTCAGCAATACCGTTATGGTACAACTGCTCGTGCCGATGGCGATTAGAATAAAAGCTCCATAGAACATGCCCAGGGATGTGGCATAACTGAGGAGGATTAACCCTACAGCACTAATAACTGAGCCACCGAATATGAGTCTCCTCGGTCCCCAGCGGTCAACAAGAATTCCCATGAGCGGAGCGAGAAGACCCATCTCCACGCCGCGTATCGAAGCGGCCAGCGAGATCTGTGTATAGCTCCAGCCCATCTCATTAGCGATAGGTTCAAAGATAGCGGTGAACCCATAAAAGAGGACCCCGCCGACATATAGCGCAATGAGAAAAGAGGCGCCAACAATCCACCAACCGAAGAACGGCCTAGAGGATTTCCGGTGCAAAAGCATCTCCAAATAAATTACCGTCCGGTATCTCTATTTCCACTGGTGAAAACGCTACCGGCGAAGGGGGAAAGAATGGTTTGCCAATATTCTATCTTAGTATAATGGCTAAAGAATTAAGGATATTTTTTTCACCTAAGCAGTCAAAATTCCCCTTTGTTCCAGGTCCTGCCTAACGTAATCCAACCCGAAATCACCCAGTGTCTCTTTAGTGGGGATGCCATCACTATCCCATCCACTTATCTTGTAAAAGGTATCAATTAGTTTCTTGAATGTAACTGGGTCTAGCTTCATCTCTGGCGGTGGTGGGGTTCTCTGGAAAACGTGCTTTGGCACGCAATCATCTTTTCTTCTTATTCCTTCTCTTACATTATAGGCTCGGCCTAGAGTTATTATTCTTCTAGCTATTTTGGTTAGCTCAGCTTCGTCAATGTCCATACCGGTTGCGGACGAGATTAAATCAGTTATCAGGGTGCGGCTATTGATAGCCGGGCACATCCAGAATCCTAACCAGTAAGTGCAGAGTCCGGTGGCATCGGCGATGGCATATTGCTCTTGGTCATAAGCACTGAACTGGCAGTTTGCTACCAAGTCGGGGTTCCCGGTAGCTGGGTCATCACCGTCTAGAAGGTATTTCTCCATCGCTTTGGGGTAACTGAACCAGCCATCGGCTATATATGCCTCTCTCTGTTCCCGGGGAAGGTGAATAACCAGCCCAGGGGCACTACTGTCCATTCTCTCAATACCCTTGTCATTAATGGCGGCAGCCAGGGCAAAATGATGCTGGTGATAGACTCTTATCATCATTAGGTCCAGTTTTTTGGAGTCAAAAGCGTAGTTTTCCGCGCCATTCCCAATCTGGCGGGCAGCTCGATAAGTGCCGTTAGCCAGGATGTCGCCAATGCCCTCCCGACGGGCAATTTTTTCGATTAGTGATAAGGCTACTTTAGCGTTTTTCCATTCTAGATGCAAGCCATCAGTATCTTTTTTGGTCAGGATGCCCTTTTCGTAAAGTGTTATGGCAAAGGCGATACAGTTCCCTGTGGTATAAAGGTCTAATCCATATTTCTCACACAAGTGTAGATAGGCGATAGAAAATTCCGGCTCAAGAATTTGAGTGGCAATCATAGGGTAGTAAGGTCCGCATTTGATAAAGGTGTGGCCTCCTTCTGGATTAAGATATGCCTGCTTACACCTTATTACGCAATTGGCACAAGCCACTTCTCTAATCTTGTTTTGGTTGATAAAGTCTGTAGCCTTTTTTGCTAGATTATGGATCTCTTTTTGATGTTCGGGAGTCCGTACCCCACTACAATTACCCTCGTCTCCCCAGTTTACGCCGAACCGAAAATAGGTATACCCGGTCCGTTCTACAATTCTCTGTCTTGTTCCCCATGTTCGGCTGATAATATGTTCACCTAATTCAATGAGTCTGGGAGTATTGGCAACCGTAACATCCTTGGTCCCATAAACGGCTATTGCCTTTAAGTTTTTATCGCCCATAATGGTACCGGCTCCCCCACGGCCGGCAACGGCGGTAGCATTGTGTTCAACAGTGGCGAAGTAGACCTTGTTCTCACCGGCGGGACCGATGGCCATGGTCTGAACTTTCTCATTCTTTGTCTCTTCCCGAATAATCCGCTGAGTTTCGTGGGGGGTTTTTCCCCAGAGGTGGTTGGCATCACGGATTTCAACCTGGTCATTATTTATCCATAGATATACTGGACTAGGCGATTTGCCGGTAATGATTATTGTGTCATACCCGGCATATTTTAGTTCTGGCCCAAAAAATCCGCCCAGATTTGAATAGCAGTGGAGATCGGTTACCGGAGACTTGTAAGTAATGCATGTACGGTTAGCTCCAGGAACTAAGGTGCCCGAGAGAAGTCCGGCACCAACTATGAACAGATTATCGGGGGAAAAGGCGCCGACTTCAGGTGGGACTCTGTCCCACAAGAGTTTGGTATTGGTTCCCTTCCCGGCAAGATAATTCGCATCCAATTCGGGGTCAGTTTGGCGTTTCTCAACTTTTCCCCGGGATAAATTAATTTCTAAAGTGGTACCTGTCCTACCATACGGCATCTCTCTACCTCCGCTAAGTGCGTATCGAGGGAATCGATTCCAGACTAAACGATTTGTTGTCTTAATTACTGCGTTCCCAATGAGCTGTGAGTTTTCGGGACACGGTAGTTGTGAGCATAAGTAAGCCAACAATAATAAGATAGGCACCAATAATGCAGGTAATTATCCTGGGTCAGGCGAGTATGACGACTCCGGCAATAATGGAGATAATGCCTGCTATAAGCCTACCAAAGAAGGAAAAGTTAAACAGCCTGCTTCATCTCTTTCCCTGTCTTACTGCCCACTATTATATATGGTTGGACTCGGCATAGCAAATGGGAGGGAATCCGCTATTCGGTACAAGCAGCTATTGATATTGGCGGGGTTAAGGTTTACTCTGCGTACTAAAGAAGAGAGATAAGTACAATACAAGTTTATTGCATGAAGTGCGGAACCAAGAGGGAAATGAAAGATGCCAGGGACATAACCATGAAGGATGGTAAATCGGCCACCCGTGGTACATGCCCTGTATCAGGTACTGAGATATTCCGAATTGGTAATAGTTGGCGTCAGCATAATCAGGGAAGTACAGATGGTTTGATGTCTAAACGCTTCATTGTTTCTATATAATCTTTTGTTGCTGTCTCCAAATTATACTGGGGATTATACCCCAGTTCTTGGCGGGCTTTGTCAATATTGAAAACGAAGTAGAAACGACTGACCCATGGGATTCCCATAGGATTAAGTCCGGGACCTATCTCAATGGGAACTCCGCCGAAAATATTATCCAGAATCTCAATTAGATGCTGGTAACTGTCTCCCTCACCGGTTGCGATGTGGAAGATACGGTGTTCCAGATTTTCAGCAAAGCAGGCTAGGGCCAGTCCGATGGCTATGTCTCGTACGTATATCATGTCTTGCTTTTCATCTCTACCCTGAGGGATTTTCAGCGGCTTTCCCAGCATAGCACTTTCAATAATTTTACTGTGAATTCCAAGTATCCCGTGACGAGCCTGCTTTCCCGGTCCATATACCATGGCGAATCTCGTAATTACAACATCCAACCCGAAAAGACGATGATAGTTTATAGCCATGTTTTCAGAAAAGAACTTGGTCGTTCCGTATATACTGTTGGGCGCCTTAGGGTAAGCCTCATCTATGGGTTTATAAGTGGGATAGCCGTATTCACCCTCCGCCCCATCGTAGACGCCCATTGTGCTGGTGTAGACAACCCTCTTGATTTCCATCTGCCGGGCGGCTTCAAGAATATTCATGGTTCCGTCCACATTAATCCGGTACCCCATAAATGGATTTGAGTTTAATATGTCAGGTAGGGCTGCCGACATGTGGATAATCCGCTCAACTTTATAATGCTTGATAGTTTGTATTATGCTGGGCAGATCTAAGATGTCGCCGGCTACAAAGTCGATTTTGTCTACGATATCTTTAAGGAATGTAGTGTCTGGGTGTCGGCTGTAGGTAACCACTCTTATTCCTTGGTCTACGAGTTGTCGGGTAACCCAAGAGCCAATGACACCGGTACCGCCAGTAACTAGAACAGAAGACATTTCTTACCTCCTGAGTATGATTCTTTCTCCCTGTCCATTCGACAAGGTATAAGCTATGATTTACGGTATCGTTGTGAGCAATCCGTCCTTAGTTTAGGTTAGGTAGCATTCTAAAACAGGTTACTTTTGATCTTAGCAAAAAGACTATAGTATTAACCTTCCCTTGTCAAGAAAGTGTTAATGTCCTCGTACTTAGGGCATGCTGCCTTTCTGGTTATTGATAATCAGAAAAATTAGGAATGGATTATTCTTCCCTCGATATGATAGGTTCCTTGATAAAACTAGTGGTGCTGGTGGCCCAGCTATTGAATCGGTAGAGTTTAAAAAGCACTACCGGCTGGGGAATGGTAAAATCAGGGGATAAACATTATCAATTTCCCACTTTTAAAGTTTCAACCATTTGCCTACCCAGCTTGCGGGCTTCTTCCAGTAGGGGAAGCTTATCCTTGGTCTCTCCGAGCGAACGGGCATAGCCTTCGACGATGAATATCCTATCCTCCGTAACATTGAAGGACTCATTGATGAATATTCTTAATGTGCGCCGCGTGTCCTCAATCCCCTCAATCCCAGCCAGTATGATGATGCCTACTGCTCTTGCACGGGATTTCCGCCCGTGTTTGTAGAGGAAGTAGTTTCGGTCAATGAAGGTTTTCATCTGGGCGGAAACATTATAGTAGTAAACTGGTGTTGCCAAGATAACCCCGTCCGCCTCACAGAACTTATCTAGAATCCAGCTTGTGTCGTCCTTCTGTCGGCATGTATCGAAGGAAGCGCAGGCGTCATGTCCGAGGCATGGGGTCATATTGTACTGGCTGAGAACGAGACATTCCGTCTGAACCCCCAGATTGGCCGCTTCTCCGAGAGCCTGTCCCACTAGGTAATTGGTGTTGCCCCCTAGTCTGGGGCTACCGACTACAGCTAAGAGCTTCAATTTTTCCCCTCTCTTTCACCTCAAAAAGTTGCGAGACATATCATGTACCTAATGCTTTTACCACTACTCTTTTTCTCCGTTGCCCATCAAACTCGGCGTAGTAAATTTGCTGCCATGGGCCGAAGTCCAACCTGCAATTGGTGATGGGTACGATAACTTCGTGATGAACCAATAAATTCTTTAAGTGGGCATCTGCATTCGATTCACCAGTTGCGTGGTGCCTATAGCTTGGCTTATACGGAGCGAGTTGTTCTAACCATTCCTCAATATCGGCTATCAGTCCTGACTCGGCATCGTTAACATAGACTCCAGCGGTAATATGCATCGCGGATACTAGGACAAACCCCTCGACTATACCACTGCGTTGTACCAAGCTCTCTATTTTATCGGTGATGTTGATGAATTCACGATGTTGTTTCGTGTTGAACCAGAGATACTCGGTAATCGTTTTTATAGTTTTATCCTCCTGTACTGGGATAGATATCGGGGTGAGAGGATTTGAACCTCCGGCCACCTGAACCCCATTCAGGTGCGCTACCTGGCTGCGCTACACCCCGATTTGTTACCCCTTTCTTTCCCACAGTTTAGCATAATCTGGTGATTATTCAAATAGTATCATCCCCTTACCGTATTTGAAAAAGGCTGTGGTTTTAGGTTATAAATATAGGGGATTAAATTTCCGGAAAGTGCGGAAAGGACTTAGTTTTGGATAAAAATAAAGCTGAGAAACCCCGGCGGGAAGTTGCTAAACGCCAGCTTTCCCATTGGCAGCTGCAGCGGAAAAGGCAGCGTTGGGTTTTCGGCATCGGGATTTTTATTATTGTAGCCAGTTTGGGTATCATTGGGGGTGGTTGGTGTATTACTCAGTATCAACCGCTGCGTGAGTCAGTAATTAAGGTGAATGATACCGAGTTTAATATGGATTACTATGTAAAGATGCTGCAAGTCCTACAATATCCGGCTGATGAGGTTGTGAGGGTTATTCAGCAAAATGAGGTAATAAGGCAAGGGGCTGAACGGTTAGGTATTATCGTCAGTAATGAAGTGGCTGATGAGGAGTTGAAGAGCCACGGCCCGCCATTTAATGATGCCCATAGGGATGTAGTTAGGACTCAGATGCTGATAGGTAGGCTGCTTGACGAGTATTTTGAGCAAGAGATATTGTTTTTTGATGAGCAAAGACAGGTAATGGCAATGTTTGTAGAAAGTGATAGTCAAGCGGCTGAAATTAGGGTCAGACTTGAAGTTGACGGGGGTTTTACCGAGTTAGCCGGTGAGTTTTCCCTGGATGGCTTTACCAAAGGCAAAAAGGGTGACCTTGATTGGCGAACAAGAGATGTCTTAACCTTATTGTTAGAATCTTCCATACTTGGGGAGTATGTCTTTGATAGTAAAGTCGGTGTGTTAAGCCAGCCGATTTATGATGAAGCTAAAGTAAAGGGAGTAGGCTATTGGCTGATTGAGGTATTAGAAAGGGAGGAGGATCCGGAGCGTGCTTATGTTCAGGCGATATTGTTAGGGAGTGAAGGAGAGGCTCAGGAAATAAGAGCTAAGTTAGAAGCTGGGGAGGGCTTTGCTACTCTGGCTAAGGGGTTTTCTCAGCTTCAGGCGGCTGGGATAGATGGGGGCGACTTGGAGTGGTTGACTCCGGGTATAGTAAGCGCTGCCTTTGATGAGTTTGTTTTTGATCTTGAACTAGGAATAGAAGTATTGAGTGAGCCTATACGAGATGACATGATGGTAACTACGGGAGGTTATTGGCTGGTGCAGGTTTTAAGCGAAGATGATAATAGAAAGATTGAGGATGAGGATAGATATTTACTGAAGGCGAAGGCTTTAGATGAGTGGGGCACTTCCTTATTTGATAAAAGTGATGTCGAGGACTATCTGGACGATGACAAACAGTTGTGGGCAATATCAAGAGCTGCCAAGGAGTTAGGACGATGAAGAAACCTAGTATTGGGGTTGGCTTAATAGGATTTGGGGTAGTTGGTGGGCAGGTAGCTAAGGTTTTAGTGGATAAGGCGGGGGTATTAGCTGAGCAGGTAGGTTGTCCGGTTATCCTGCGCCAGATAAAGATACTGGAATTGGATTTAACCAGACCTTTGGCAAAGGCAATGAATGCTAATCTTTTTACTACTGATGCTGATGAGTTTTTGGATAATCCGGAGATAGATATAGTGGTTGAAGCGATGGGAGGAGAGAGCCCTGCTTTGCAGTATTTGGAGAAGACGATATCGAAAGGTAAGTATGTGGTTACCAGTAACAAAGAGGTAGTTGCTAAGTATGGGGTGCGGCTATTAGCTCTGGCTGAGCGACATAAGGTAGGGTTGCGTTATGAAGCTACTGTTGGTGGTGGTATTCCATTGATTGAGCCTTTCCGGCGTGATTTGATAGCTAACAGGATAGATGGTATTTATGCCATAATAAATGGGACTACTAATTATATTCTTACACGGATGGCAAGGGATGGCGTGGATTTTCTTATCGGACTTAACCGAGCCCAAGAGTTAGGTTATGCTGAACCTAATTCCGAAAATGATGTGAATGGGGTAGATGCCACCTATAAGTTGGCTATTCTTGCTTCACTGGCCTTCCACAGTCCAGTTCGACCTGAGGACGTTTATTGTGAGGGAATTTCCCGGCTTGGTAGTCGTGACTTCCAGTATGCTCAAGACTTGGGGTTTACCATAAAGCTACTTGCTATCGCTAAGCAGAATGATAACTCTATTGAGGTACGGGTTCATCCTGTATTTATTCCGGAAGATTCCCTGTTGGCAAAGGTTGATGGGGTTTATAATGCGGTTCTGGTTGAAGGTGACCTTATCGGTAAGATGCTGCTCCTTGGTGAAGGTGCTGGTGCTTTGCCTACCAGTAGTGCCGTTATTGCTGATATTGTGGCAACGGCGCAGGATATTGCTTTCGGCACTGGTGGCAAAGCTAGGTGGAAACTTGACGTAGGCAAAAGTATTAAACCGATGTCTCAGCTTGAAACAAGGTATTATTTGAGGATGGCGGTGGCTGATCATCACGGGGTTTTGGCTCAGATTTCTAAGGTTTTAGGTGACCATTTGATTAGTATCTCCTCGGTTATCCAGAATGTAGCTGATAGCGTAACTCAAACTGCTGAAATTGTGATTATGACTCATCCGGCTAGGGAAAAGGCAATGCAGCATGCTCTTGATGAGCTGGAACATCTGCCTGAAGTTGAGGAGATAAGTAACTTCGTTCGGGTCGAGGATATTCAATAACCTTTCCTTTTAAAAGAGGGGTAGTACTTTGTTACTTTGATAAAAGACTTAGGTTATGGGAGATAGTGATGAATTCCGGAATTCTGGTTGAACACAGAGATTTCCTTCCGCTTACTGCTAATACACCTTTGTTTTCGTTGGGCGAGGGGGATACTCCTCTGGTTAGGTGCAGAGTACTGGAGAAGGAAATTGGTTGTGGTGAACTATATTTTAAGCTGGAGGGGTGTAATCCTACCGGTTCATTTAAGGATCGAGGCATGGTGGTTGCAACCGCTAAGGCATTGGAATCAGGGAGTAAGGCAATAATATGCGCTTCGACTGGTAATACCAGTGCCTCGGCTGCTGCCTATGCCGCCTATTGCCAGCTTACCGCCATTATTATTGTCCCGAAAGGGAAGATTGCTTTGGGTAAGCTGGCTCAAGCCATTGTCTATGGAGCCAAGATAATTACTATTGATGGAAATTTTGACCAAGCCCTACGTATTGTGCGGTGTCTAGTACAAAAGCATCCGCTCACTTTGGTGAACTCGGTTAATCCTCATCGTATAGAGGGACAGAAAACGGCTGCTTTTGAGATAATTGATGCTTTGGGTAAAGCGCCAGACTACCTTTTTATTCCGGTGGGTAATGCCGGTAATATTACCGCTTACTGGCAGGGTTTTTTGGAGTATTATCAAGCTGGTAGAGTTAGGAACAAACCCATGATGATTGGTTTGCAGGCTGAGGGGGCGGCCCCCATTGTTCGCGGGCATGCTGTTAAGGAGCCTGAGACAATCGCTTCAGCGATACAAATAGGTAATCCAGCTAGCTGGCAAAAGGCAGTTGCTGCTCGTAATGAGTCAGGTGGCATCATTGATTTAGTCAGTGATGATGAGATCATGGCAGCTTATCATCTTCTGGCGACTAAAGGTGGTGTGTTTGGTGAGTTAGCTTCAGCAGCTTCTTTAGCCGGGCTTATTAAGCTGGCACATCAGG
>CAYFEZ010000012.1:0-13625 GCA_964342215.1 uncultured Dehalococcoidales bacterium
TAACATTCCCAAAGCCAGTGTAGCATGGCTTCAATGGCTTGCGTATCGATCCCATAGTTGTCACAGAGCTTGGTGGCAAAAAAGGGGACATCGCCCGGCGTCTCATAGTACTTTGCTGCCGAAGACAAGTAAAAAACGCCCGCCTGGCAGACGAATTTTCCCGTATTACCGTTCTCTGCTTCATAAGTTTTTCTTATGCAGCTGCCGATACATCCGTAGCAGAGGTCTCTCTTTACTTTGAGGCCGGGCGCTAGGTCCTCTGCACCCATCGGGACGCCCTGCCTGGAAGTACGGAAATAGGCGAGTAACTCCCGGAACCTATCCGGTTTAGCTATGTTCACTCCCTTTTTGGTGCCGCCTATAGCAATGGCCTTTAGATTTTTGGAACCCATAACTGCGCCCAGACCGCCTGAGCCGCTGGCATCTTTATCGGCAAGGAGTGTGGCCATGACAACCATATTTTCACCAGCGGGACCAATGGCTACTACTTTCGTGGTATTACCCAGTTCGCTCTTAAGAGTTTCCCTTGCCTCAACGGCGCCTTTGCCCCAAAGAGTGGTAGCGTCCCTTATTTCAATATTACCATCATTTAAGACGAGATAGACTGGTTTGTCTGATTTGCCCTGAACTATGATGGCGTCATAACCGGTGAATTTCAATTGAGCAGCCCAGGTCCCTCCCAGATTGGCGTAACAGAAATGTTCTGGAGAGCAGGCAGGCGATTTTCCGCAAACTTGCCACCGTGAACCGGCTATCGCCGGAAGCCCGGCTAAAGGACCGGTTGCAAATATCAGTCTATTTTCTGGATCGAGGGCTTTGATTTCTGGTGAAACCTCGTCCCAGTAGATTTTAGCCGCGATACCTCTCCCTCCCAAGAACCGGTTAGCGTAGTCGGCGGTGTTAATCTCGGTGGTGTTTCCCGATGATAAATCCACTCTTAGGATTTTCCCTGCGTATCCCAATGCTGCCATTTTTGTTACCCTATTACGTGTTAAAAAATCTAGTTCTCTTTCCTTATTAGGCTACCCCTGAGGTAACCAGTGCCTAGCCTTTTGCGGACAAGCGTGCTGCCTGCTATCGCTTCAAGGCATACAAGCTAGTGTAACATAGGGATGGGCCTTTGTCACCCATCGCTTCAAGGCATACAGGCTAGTGTAACATAGGGATGGGCCTTTGTCACCCATCGCTTGCTAAGCTTAGGCCGTGTCGCACCGGTATGGAGTTGTGCTTCAATACGGTAATTGTAGTATATGGGTTAGCTAGCTATGTTTTGCCCCCATTAGGAAGTAAATTGTTACTTCTGTACTACTATTTACCTATTTACACTCACCCTACGTAAGCTATAGTACAAATAAGACGACACAGTGGAGAATCATCACCGAAATGGAGTAATACTATTACCTTGAGCAATCATCCTCATCCCTCAATTTTATATTTAGACTTATCTTCAATTGTTTAATCGGATTTTCTGCAAGTCTTTTTTGAACTCTTCCCATTTTTTCCTGCCTACATCTGACCAGGTAAACTTTCGGTTTACCATGTCTCCCCCCGCGGTCCAGCCGGTTAACTTTAAAATCCGGCCACTGCGGCTCTCCTTTAGGTTAGTTATCCGTTGAATTACGATCGGGTTACGCTTTCGTCTGAAGACTATCCCCTCTTTACTGAGAACTATCTCCTTAATGTGATAACCACCAATACTTAATACAAGATAAACTACAAGGTAAGAAGAGAATAGTATTATCATTCCCAAACCTACGTTTCTGAAGTTGTTTACCGTGCTACCTCCCGCAACATCAAGTAACGCCTCTGTAATCTGAACGGCATAAATTCTTAATAGAACACCTAAAATGAGGCCGATAATACCCCCTGCTAATATTGTGATATAGGTGGTAGGCTTTACTCCAGGATGCGGATACACCTTTTCTCCTGCTTCAGACTCTTGACTTCCGCCTTCTTCGGTTGCTATCATACCGCCTCCTTTTTGGTGTGAAGGGTAAGCTATTACCGCTACGATGTCAATAATTTAGTGGCTATATAACTGTGTAAACGTTCTCTCATTGACAGCTGATAAGGCTTATACTAAAATCGTATTTAATTATGACCAGTGATGAAATTCGGGCGGTATTTTTGAGTTTCTTTGAGGGAAAAGGGCATAAAATTATCTCTAGCTCCTCGTTGATACCTCAAGGTGACCCTACTTTACTGCTTACTACTGCGGGTATGGTGCAGTTTAAGTCTTACTTTTTAGGCGAAGCAGTGCCGCCTAATCGTCGTTTAGTATCATGCCAAAAGTGTTTCCGCACTACTGATATTGAGGCGGTAGGCGACTCCACTCACCTTACCTTCTTTGAGATGCTGGGTAACTTTAGCATCGGTGATTATTTTAAACAGGAAATTATTGGCTGGGCATGGGAATTTGTTACCCAGCAACTTAACCTTCCGCCACAACATTTATGGATAACTATTTTCCTTGATGATGAAGAGTCTTTTCATTACTGGCAGAAACTGGGTGTTCCTGAACACAGGATACTAAGATTAGGTGAGCAGGATAATTTCTGGGGACCAGCCGGTAATTCTGGACCGTGTGGACCGTGTAGTGAAATCCTCTATGACTTTGGCGAGGAGTTTGGTTGTAGAAAGCCTTCCTGTGCCCCGGGTTGTGATTGCGGTCGCTTTTCTGAAATATGGAATTTGGTATTTACCCAATACAATCAGGACGAGGGGGGACACCGTACTTTACTGCCAAAACCTAATATTGATACCGGTATGGGGTTGGAGAGAACCGCAGCCGTGGTGCAAGGTAAAACCTCCGTTTATGAAACCGATCTCTTTGTTTCCTTACTACAAAAAATATCTGAATTAACCGGTCAGAAATATGGTTCAGATGATAATTCCGATAGCGCTATACGAATAGTAGCCGAGCATAGCCGTGGCATTACCTTCCTTATTGGTGACGGAGTAATGCCGAGTAATGAGGGGCGAGGCTATGTGTTACGGCGTTTGTTACGCCGGGCGGTCCTCTTTGGCCGAAGATTAGGATTGGATAAGCCATTCCTAGCTGAAATGGCTAGGACCACTATCGAACAGATGGGGCATGTCTATCCTGAAATAGAGAAAAGGCAGGGCTTCATTATTGAGGTTATTGGACTTGAGGAAGCTAGGTTTAGCGAGACGCTTAGTACTGGGCTGGGATTATTAGATGTAGTTATGGGCGGAGCCGCCAGCAAGAAGAAAAAAAGAATTTTAGGCAGAGAAGCATTTAAGTTATATGATACCTACGGTTTCCCGGTAGAGTTAACAGCAGAAATTGCCTCTGAGCGTGACTTTTCGGTAGATCTGGAGGGCTTTGAAAAGGAGATGGAGAAGCAGCGGGAGAGAGGTCGGGCAACGAGAGAACCGGTTTTGTTGGATGAGAAGACTATTCCGACCCATGTAGCACCCGAGGTTGAATTTATTGGTTATCATACCACGCACCATAAATCGGTCATTATTAATCTCCTGGTTGATAATAAGCCTGTTGAGACAGTGACGATTGGGCAGGAGGTAAGTGTGATTTTGGATTCTACCCCCTTCTATGCTGAAATGGGTGGGCAGGTGGGTGATACCGGTGAAATACGCGGTATCTCGGGTCGTTTTTCAGTTACCAGTACTGTCCGAGTCTCGTCGGATAGCATTGTCCATCGAGGGTGTGTCATGGAGGGTAGTCTAAGTGCAAGAGATGAGGTGGAGGCTGAGGTGGATAAAGAACGACGACTTGATATCTCCCGTAATCATACTGCTACCCATCTGCTGCAACTGGTTCTCCGCCAGGTACTGGGTGAGTATGTTCAGCAGCGTGGTTCACTGGTCGCTCCAGACCGGTTTCGATTTGACTTTTCTTACCTGTCGGGAATGACGCCACAGCAAATAGAAGAAGTACAGCGCTTGGTTAATAAAAAAATCCGCCAGAATCTGGTTGTATATGATGAGGAACTTCCCTATAAACAGGCGATAGCGGAGGGGGCTATAGCTTTATTTGATGAGAAATATGGTGATAAGGTACGTGTATTGAAAATTGGCGAGCCATTGGTGAGTTCTGAATTATGTGGCGGTACCCACGTCACCTCAACCGGGGAGATTGGCTTTTTTCAAATTATTGGCGAGAGTAGTATTGGTGCTGGGTTGCGCCGCATTGAAGCGGTTAGCGGTAGGGGAGCCGAAGCGTTTATTGAACGGCGGTTTACCAGTCTGGGGAAGATTGCTCAGATTCTGGATGCACTCCCCGACGAAGTTGAAGATAAGGTTTCCAGTATCGGTAATGCCTTAGATATGGAGCGTAAGCGAGTTCAATCTCTGGAGAGTGAGTTGGCCAGAAATACGGCTGAAACAGTAATTGGTCAGGTGGAAGTCATTAACGGAATAGCCGTACTGGTTGCCAGGGTACGTCCATTCCCATTACCAGTTTTACGGGAGATGGGTGACTTTATAAGGGAGCGGATAAAAAGTGTGGTGGTTGTTTTAGGGACAGTTTATGAGGGTAAGCCCGTATTTGTGGCAATGGTAACCCAAGATTTAGTGATCAAGGGTTATAACGCTGGGGAGATAGTGAGGCAGGTAGCTAAAGTGACGGGAGGTGGTGGTGGGGGAAAGCCAGGGTTAGCTCAGGCGGGTGGTAAGGATAAAGTTAAACTAGATGAGGCCCTCCAGTTAGCGAAAAGTTTAATATAGTTGTGGGGTAAATATAACTCGTAGCCTATGCCTTGATGTCGGGGACAAGAGGATCGGGGTAGCTCTTAGTGATCCATTAGGTATTATAGCTAGCCCGTTTACCATTATTGACCGCCAAGATGAGGCAACAGATATAGGGGTTATTGTAAGTATAATTACGCAGCAACACGTTGAGAATATTATAGTTGGTCTTCCTCGCTCTATGGATGGGAGTATCGGTAAGCAGGCAGAAAAGGTGCAGGCCTTCACGCAGAAATTAGGCAGTCGTACTGAAGTTCCGGTATGGTTCAGGGATGAGCGATTATCAACAGTGTCAGCTAAACGCTTAATGCAAACCGTTACTACTAAAAAAACCAAGAGAGGAGCTCGGGCTGATGCGGTAGCCGCTGCCCTTATTCTGCAGGGTTATTTAGATGAAGGATGTTGAACAGGATTATCGTGAGTCGCTCTTAGTAGTTTCTACCCTACTGACAGGACATCTAAATTCACCGTTACAAGGCTATTTAAGAGACATATCTTAAGCTAGTTGGCCGTGAATTACCAGGCGTACCGAGTGCGAAATGGACATCTAATCCTAAAGAGTACGAGAAGATACGGCTATGAATAGATTTCAATTAGCAAAAACTTGTCCTGATAGTAAAGCCCGTGCCGGAGAACTGCAGACGCCACACGGTATGGTGCCGACGCCGGTGTTTTTACCGGTCGGCAGCCAGGGCGTCGTTAGAACGCTTACTCCTGATGAGGTTAAAGATATCGGGATGGCTATGGTATTGGTTAATGCCTACCATCTCTATCTTAGACCAGGCGTTACGGTAATTGAGCAGATGGGAGGTTTACATGAATTTATGGCCTGGGGTGGGCCAATTCTTACTGATAGCGGTGGCTACCAGATATTTAGCCTGGCACCGTTACGTCAAGTCAATGATGAAGGGGTTATCTTCCGTTCTCATATGGATGGTAGCCAGCACTTTATTACTCCAGAGTTAGCTATTCAGTTTCAGGAAGCCCTTGGTGCCGATATTATCATGGTGCTAGATGAGTGTTCCGCCCATGACGGCAGCCTGGAAATGGCGGAGGGAGCAATGCGCCGTACCAATCAATGGGCGGAGAGATGCCAAAAAGCTCAAAAGCGTGATGACCAAGCTTTATATGCTATTGTGCAGGGGGGGATTTTCCCTCAACTCCGGCAGCAGTCGGCGGTACATCTTACCTCGCTGGGATTCTCCGGCTATGCTATTGGGGGTTTAAGTCTGGGTGAACCGAAAAAGGTAACCCTAACCATGGTTGAGGAGACTGTAGTTTTATTACCCGAGGACAAGCCGCGATACCTTATGGGAGTGGGCTCTCCGGAGGACATTATTGAGGGGGTGGCTCGGGGTATTGATATGTTTGATAGTGTTCTGCCGACTCGCGTGGCTCGACATGGTGCGTTGTTTACAGATCAGGGCAGGCGGAATATTCACAACGCTGTTTACCGGCGGCAGGAAGAGCCGATTGTGTCGGGCTGTGATTGCTATACCTGCCGTAATTTTTCGGCAGCTTATCTGCATCACCTGTTTAATGGTAACGAACTATTGGCTTATAGATTAGCTACTATTCATAACCTGAGTTTCATCAATAAGCTAATGCGTAATATAAGAAGTGCTATCCGAGATGGCACATTTAGCTCTTTCCGGGGGAATTTCCTGACAAATTACCAGCCTACTCGCGAACAGGTGCGGCTTAATCAGAAGCAAATGTGGTTAAAATCCCGTCACCGGAACGAGTGAGTTAGTTAGGAGACCCCCACTTTTTTTAGGCGCTGCCCAATAAGTTTAGCTTCACTAATTATACTATCAATAATCTCCTTTACGCTGGGTGCCTCACGTATTAAGCCTACTGACTGGCCAGAATAGATGAGAGCAGACTCAATGTCACCGGTTTCCTGTAAGGCCTTTCGTCCTAAGTGACCACTTATCAAAGGCATCAACTCCTCTAATGTTGCTCCCTTTTCTTCCATCTCCAGTATCTTCTGGCTATAAGCAGTCTTTATTACTCGGGCAGCGTTTCTGATGGATCTCTGAATCATTATAGTATCAGTCTCACTAGCCTGCAGGAACCATTCTTTAAGCTTAGGGTGCATGCCACTTTCCTGGCTTACCATAAAGCGGGTGCCCATAGTTACGCCCTCAGCGCCAAGGGCGAGGGCAGCCACAAAGCCTCTAGCATCAGCAATCCCCCCCCCACCAATAAGTGGAACCTTCACCGCGTCTACAGCCAGAGGAATTTGAACTAAAGAGGATACATCGAGCATTCCCGGATGCCCTCCAGCCTCAAAGCCAACGATTGTAACCGCATCCATGCCGACTTTCTCGGCGGCAACCATATGTCTTACCGCCGCGGCTTTATGTATTAACTTGACCTTGGCATCTTTGATTAGCTTTATCCAGTCTGGGTCCGGAGGGCGTCCAGCGGTCTCAATGATACTTACCCCTTCATCCATTATTGCCTTAAAGTATTCCTCGTAGTTTACCTTTCGTACGGTGGGTAACAAAGTTACGTTTACGGCAAAAGGCCTATCGGTCATGCTTTTCGTTTTTTTAATCTCTTCCCGAAGTCCCTCTAAGGTATCAAAGGTAAGTGAAGAAAGGATACCCAACCCCCCGGCGTTAGAAATAGCTGATACTAGCTCAGCACGGGATAACCATAACATGGCTCCGCCGATTATAGGATATTCTATACCAAACATTTCCGTAATTCTGTTTTTAAACATGGTTATCTCTCTCCTTTAATTTTAGAAAATTTTGTAGAGCGACCAGGTATCTTATCTTGTTTCTTTTCCTATCCACTTTAGATAATCTTGATTACCACCGACGATAGGCAAAGCGATTATTTCGGGGATATCGTAGCTATGGATCTCATTAACCAGGCTAACTATTTCATTTAATAGTGACGTTTTGGTCTTGACGATTAGCAGATTTTCCTGACCTGAATCAAGCTTGTCGTGCCACCAGAAAAGCGAACTAATCCCAGGTACGATATTTACACAGGCTGCCTTCCTCTGTTCAAGTAATTTCCGGGATATCCGTTCTGCTTCCTTGGCGGTGGCGGTAGTAATAAAAAGGACTACCAGTTCTGCGTTCCCGTTCATGATGCCATTACCTATAATCAACACGGACCATCGTAACATAACGTTGACATCTTCATGTGTTGACCCTTGTTTCCTTTAAAATTTGGAACCTTCATTAGGCCTGTTTGCAATAACCAGTATTCGTTTGCATTATACTTAATTATTGTTCCGCATCGCTACTATTTTTATTCATCACTCTTTATTTCCGGTACTGACTCAGTTTGTGGTTCTTCCTTGAAAAACTTTCGCTGGAAGTAGAGGGCAATGTGCACCAGGCCTATAAGTACTGGCACCTCGACCATTGGTCCGATGACGGCGGCGAAGGCCTGCCCTGAGCCAATGCCGAATACGGCTACGGCTACGGCGATGGCGAGTTCAAAGTTATTGCTGGCAGCGGTAAAAGCTATAGTTGTCGTCTTGGCGTAGTCAGCTCCGATTTTTTTACCCGTGTAGAAAGAGACAAGGAACATCAGTACAAAGTAGATTAACAGCGGTATGGCGATGAGAACCACATCCAGCGGTAGTTCCACGATGATGTCACCCTTTAAAGAAAACATCACCACGATGGTAAAGAGTAGGGCAACGAGCGTTAAGGGACTTATCTTTGGGATGAAGACATTCTCATACCATTCGCTCCCCCTTGCCTTAATAAGGGTGAAGCGGGTAATCATGCCGCCGAAAAAGGGGATACCCAGGTAAATAAATATGCTCTGGGCTATCTGGCCGATGGTGATGGGCACCACGGTTCCCCACAGTCCGAAGCTTACCGGCAGCACTGTTATGAAAATGTAGGCGTAAACTGAGTAGAAGACTATCTGGAATATTGAGTTGAAAGCTACTAGCCCGGCGGCATATTCTGTGTCTCCTTCAGCTAGCTTATTCCACACGATGACCATGGCAATGCAGCGGGCCATACCTATCATAATCAGCCCTACCATATAATCGGGATAAGCTCTCAGGAAAGTAATGGCTAGGCCGAACATAAGTATTGGGCCGATAAGCCAATTTTGTATCAGGGAAAGTCCGAGCACTCGCCAGTCGCGAAATACCCGGCCCAATTCTTCGTACTTGACCTTGGCCAACGGAGGATACATCATAAGGATGAGCCCTATAGCGATAGGGATTGAAGTCGTATCCGTTTGAAAGAAACCAATAAAGTCCGCCACCCGTGGTACGAAGTAGCCAAGGCCTACCCCAAGTCCCATAGCTAGGAATATCCAGATGGTTAAGAATCGGTCTAGTAGCGCTAGTTTTCTCTTTTTTTCACGCGACATTTTCGACTAAAATAATGTTATCTAGGTGCTAACCGTGGGGTGTTTCGACTTATACTCAATCAGTTCAATCAGCGCCCCGTAGGTATCTGCTGGGTGATATATCGCTGCCTTCCAGGGACCTTTCTCTACTCTCCATAGCTGACGGATACCCCGTGATTGCATCTCAGCGGCGGCTTCTTCTAGATTTGGTACCTTTAGGGAAAGAAGTGATAGTCCTTCTCCGTTGCTCTCAATTGCCCGAGTCGTCGTTCCGTCCGGGGTTAGGGGTTCTATGATTTCTATACCTAAGGGATCCATGTAGCTTACTATATCCAGTTGCTCGAATTCGCCAAGGTTGCTGAATTCCGTTTCGAATAAATCGGCGAAAAATTTGGTTGCTTTTTGGGCATCTTTTACTCGAATGACAATGTGGTCGATTTTTTCCACCTTCATTTTATTCACCTCTTGGTTAAATTTTTTTTGTAGCCATGACTGACCAATCAAGATGATAGCATTTCCACCACAGTTCGGCAATTGGTACAAGTTGAAGAACCGCTGCCGATGAGTTATAATTAGCTATAATGTGTCTAAGATCCTCAGGAGACGCCTTTGCTTAAAAGTCATAGCTGTGGCGAACTGCGGAAAAGTCATATTGGTACCAGGGTAACTCTAGCGGGTTGGGTAGACCGTCGCCGAGACCATGGTGGACTGGTGTTCATCGACTTGCGAGATATGGAAGGCATTGTCCAGGTGGTGTTTAATCCCGAAACGGCAAAGCTATGCCATGAAATAGCAAGCCAGATGCGCAGTGAATATGTGATTAGGGTTAGTGGTGAGATTGCATTACGTCCCCAGGGGACGGAGAATGCAAAATTACCTACCGGTGACATTGAGGTTACCGCCCAGAACACCGATATACTTAATCCAGCAAAAACACCGCCTTTTTACATAAATGAAGACATTGATGTAGAAGAAAGCCTCAGTCTTAAATATCGCTATCTCGACCTGCGTCGGACTCGGATGAAGGTAAATCTGCTCCTTCGTCACCGGGTATTGAGATTTATCCGTAACTTTCTGGATGCCCGGGGATTCATTGAGGTAGAAACCCCAATCCTGATTAAGAGTACCCCGGAGGGGGCTCGCGATTACTTGGTGCCCAGTCGGCTTCATCCGGGTGAGTTCTATGCTTTGCCACAGTCTCCTCAGCAACTCAAGCAATTGTTGATGGTAGCTGGTGTGGAGAAATACTTTCAGATAGCCAGGTGCTTTCGCGATGAAGATACCCGGGCTGACCGTCAGCCGGAGTTTACTCAGCTTGACCTAGAGATGAGTTTTGTTGAGGAAGCGGATATTCTCAACTTACTGGATGAACTTTTTGTCGCTATGGTTGAGGCGGTTAAGCCTGATATGCGGATGATAAAACCCTTTCCTCGTCTTACCTATACTGAGGCTGTGGAGCGTTACGGTACGGATAAGCCTGATTTGCGTTTTGGTCTGGAGATAAGTGACCTGTCAGATATTGTTACCCAGTCTGATTTTGCTGTTTTCCGTTCGGCCATTACTGATGGGGGTAAGGTAAAAGGGATTTATGCCCCTGGTTGTGGTGGCTATACACGGAGTCAGCTGGAGGAGTTGAATAAGTTTGTGCGCGGTCTGGGGGCTGGAGGTTTAGTTACCGTCTCACTGGGTACCTTGGCGGGTAGTTTGAATAACCTGACCATGGCTGGGGTAAGGTCGGTGGCAGCTAAATTCATGACGCTAGACCAGATTAAGCAAATGGCGGAGCGTATGGGCGCTAGCCAAGGGGACCTGCTGCTTATTATTGTGGGTAAAGCGGAGACGACTAATCTGGTGTTGGGGAAGTTACGGCAGGAAATGGGGCGGCGGCTTAATCTGCCTGAGTCCGACCTGCTTACCTTTGCCTATGTTGAGAATTTTCCCTTACTTAAAAAGGGGGAGAAGGTAGGGCGATGGGAGTCGGAACATCATCCATTTACCGCGCCTCGGGATGAAGATGTTTCGTTACTGGATACTACCCCCGAAAAAGTCCGGGGTAAGCATTATGATATGATATGTAATGGGTATGAAATAGGTGGCGGTAGCCTCAGGATTTACACCAGTCAGCTTCAGCGGAAGATATTTAAGCTACTTGGCTATAGTGATGAAGAGGCGGAGGAACGCTTTGGACATTTGCTAGAGGCCTTTGATTATGGAGCTCCCCCTCATGGCGGGGTGGCCATCGGTCTTGACCGCATTGTGATGTTATTGGCCGGGGAGAATTCTATCAGGGAGGTAATTGCCTTTCCTAAAAATCAAAGTGCCGTTGATTTAACTGTTCACGCTCCATCGCCAGTTACTGAGGAGCAGCTTACCGAATTACATTTACGCCTGCTTAATGAGTAGTTTATGGTTGACGTAACTGAAGTAGCCGAAAACATTTATATGATGGATGACCGGTTATACTCTATCCCAAAGTTTGGGTCGGTTTATCTCCTTAATGAAGATAGGAAAGCATTGATTGACAGTGGTCCTACCACCTCAGCTAATGTGGTTCTCGATGGAATTAGGCAGGTTGGCGTTAGAACTGAAGATATTGCCTACTTGTGTGTTACCCATATCCATCTAGACCATGCCGGAGGCGCTGGAGTTTTGCTCAAGGACATGCCACGAGCACAAGTAGTGGTTCATTGTAATGGAGCTCGGCATCTGATAAATCCGGTTAAACTGGTTGGTAGCGTAATACAAACCCAAGGTGAAGAAGCGATGACGAGGAATGGTGAAGTTGTGCCTATTGAGGAACATCGTGTCCGGGTCATAAATGATGGCGACATCATTAAGTTAAGTGATCGGCAGGATTTACAGTTTATTGATGCCCCCGGGCATTGTTCGCACCAGTTATGCATCTATGAGAGTCGGAACGGCGGAGTATTTGTTGGGGATGCTGTAGGTAATTTTGCCGCCGAAGAAGAAATTTTGGAGCCCGTTACTCCGCCTCCTGGGTTTGATTTAGAACAGTACATTGCGACGCTTAAACGCCTGATGGAATTGAGTGCTACTATGATTTATTTTGCCCATTTTGGCGTGAGTAATAAGGTACGAGAAAATCTGCAATTAGCTGTGGATAAGCTTCGGATTCGGAATGATATCGTGGTTAATGCAATAAAGAATGGTAGGCTTGATAGTGCTACGGAAAGGATAATAGCTCAAGCTTGTGCCGAGTTGGAACCTATTAAGGAAGAAATGAAATCTCTCCATGATTATTGGACTGGTGTTTCCATACCCATGTCGGCGGCTGGATTCGTACAATATTATCAGAAACGGTATCGAACTCGGTAGGAGAGTTTTTCAGTAAGTAGACGGAGAAAAAGTGAAAGTAACTAACGAGAAAACAGAAAATAGGCAGGTATTTCTGACTATTGAAATGGAACCGGCTGAAGTAGAAGAATCTCTGGATAAGTCATATTACCGTCTAGTCGGGAGGACGAATATCCCTGGTTTTCGTAAGGGGAAAGCGCCGCGGGCAATTCTGGAACGCTATGTTGGTAAAGAAATGCTCTTTGAAGAGGCATTAAACTATCTGGTTCCCCAGTCTTATGAGAAAGCTGTTATTGAGCAAGGAATAGAAGCTATCGCTCAGCCAAATATTGAAATAGTTCAGGCTGACCCGGTAATATTTAAGGCAATAGTACCATTAGCGCCTACTATTGGACTTGGTGATTACCAGCATATTCAAGTTGTGCAGAAACCGGTAGAACTGGATGAGGAAGATGTTAACCGGGTGATAGAACAATTACGTCACCAGCAGGCTACCTGGGAACCAATAGAGCGTCTGGTAGACTTTGGTGATTTGGTGACCTTGAATATTGAAAGTAATATTGAAGGCAATCCTTTTATAAATCAGGAAGGAGCTCAATATCAGGTTCTGCATGACTCCTCTTTCCCGGCGCTGGGATTTGGTGAGCAGTTGTCAGGGATGAAAAGGGATGAGGACAAAGAGTTTAGTCTCCAGTTTCCTTCAGAACATCCTAGAGACGAACTGGCCGGGAAAGAGGCTTCATTTAAAGTGACAGTTACCGAAATAAAGCAGGAGATACTGCCTGAATTAAATGACGAGTTTGCTACGGGAATCACCCCTGACTGTAAAAGCTTGGATTTACTCCGAGAGCGGGTCTCCGCTGACTTGAAGTTGAGAGCCGAGGAGAAAGCTAAAATAGATTTTGAGGAACAGGTAATTGAAGCGGTAGTTGATACTACTGAGCTTGAGTTTCCCCCAATCCTGACTGAGAGGGAGATTGCCCGACTCCATGATCAACGGTTAAAGCATTGGCAAATGGGGGGGGAGGGATTGGAAGAATATCTCCGGAGTATTAATAAGACGGAGGATGAATTACGGGAAGAGTTGCGTCCGTTAGCGACCAAAAGAATTGCCCAATCCCTGGTACTTGTTAGGGTGGCTGAGGCGGAAGAAATTGAGGTCGGCGAGGCTGAAGTAGATGCTGAGATTGATAACTTGGCAAAAAGTACGGCTGACAATAAAGATGAACTACAGAAATCTA
>CAYFEZ010000013.1:0-13506 GCA_964342215.1 uncultured Dehalococcoidales bacterium
CTATGCTAAAAGAGGGCAAACTAGGTACACCCGAGTATGCTGAACTGAAACGACGAATGGGTTTTGAATTTAATGGAATGCGACTTCATGAGTATTACTTTGATAACTTAGGAGGGAAAACCCCTGTAGATAAATCCGGTAATTTAGCCAAAAAGCTAGCCCCCACCTTTGGAAACTATGAGGCTTGGGAACAGGATTTCCGGGCTACAGGAGCTATGCGCGGTATTGGATGGACAATACTCTACCAGGATAATCTGACTGGTTATCTCTTCAATCAATGGATTAATGAACATGAAGTTGGTCACCTCGCCGGTTGCACCCCAATCTTAGTCATGGATGTCTTCGAGCATGCCTTTATTACCGATTATGGTTTGAAGCGGGCTGACTACATAGCATCCTTCTTCAAAAACATAAACTGGAATATGGCAGAAGGTCGCCTAAAATAGGTAATCTCGCAAGAAAAGGAGAAAATAATGAGCTATGTACCTGAAATGTACAAGGGGTTTAAGCAACTATTCCCCGATGTGGCTAAAACTTATGATGCTCTCGCCACGAGTTGTCACGAATGGGGACCACTGGATACCAAAACGCGGCGGTTGATAAAGTTAGGCATTACTATCGGTTTGAATTCAAAGGGGGGGGTAAGATCACACGCCCGCCGAGCATTAGCCGAAGGCATCTCTCCAGATGAAATCCGGCACGCAGCATTGCTGGCCTTTACTACGGCCGGATTTCCAACGATGAATGCCGCTATGAAGTGGATAGAACAAGTTATTAATAAATCACAATAAAGTCCGTCGTTAATAATAAAAGGGCCAACTGTCTGATTATTTTTATACGATAGCTATATCGAGACAAATCGAATAAACCCAGTGCAAGAAATCGAGAACTTATCAACCTAAAGTCAAGAGTCTACTAAAATATGGAGGGAACTGGAATGTATTAATACTGGCACCGTCGGTTAGTTCAAAACCCTCCAAATGCATCTTGGAACTGTCCGTGGATAAGCAAGCCAGCCAATCTTCTGCTCAAAGCACCGTAACCACGCCTCAAGCCTTGGCTAGTGAAACAACGGGCGGCTTTAACCCGGCTGATGAAAACGGAAGTAGCCAGGGCTCGCTTCCAGAATCGTCATGTGGCTATCATCGCTAAAATACTGTCCAAAGCATAAAGCATTCCTCGACGGAATGATATGGTCTATATCCATGAAATGAATTTAACGCCAGCCCAATTTTTGGTAGACAACATAGGGATCATACCCAAGGGACGAGTCCTTGATGTGGCTATGGGGAACGGGCAAAACGCTATCTACCTTGCAAACAAAGGCTTTGACGTGTCTGGTGTTGATATATCACCGGAAGTAGTAAATACTGCTCTAGAATCAGCCCGAAAGGCTGGTGTTACTGTCAGGGCAAAAATTGCTGATCTAGAGGGTCGCTATCATATTGTAAAAGATGTTTACGATGTGATTATTTGCTTCCATTACCTGCAACGTTCCCTTATACCACAGATTAAAGCAGGACTGCGAAAGGGCGGAATGATAGTATATGAGACCTTCATCGTTGACCAGATTCAATTCGGAAAGCCAAAGAATCCAGACTACCTATTAGGACATAATGAGCTCCTTAATATGTTTGGCGATTTTCGGTGTCTTCGCTATCGCGAGGGAATTATAGAAGGTCGAAAAGCTGTCGCCGGTATAGTCGCCCAAAAGGTATAACCAGTCCGGGAAACGCCTTTTTTGGTTAATAGTCTAATCATGCTGAGCTAGCACAGTTTTCTGGCAGTCGAAACAAGGAAATAAAGCTGCTTTTGCCGAATACCTCTACAGAGAAGAATAATGGCAGGTTTTTGTAATAAGGCACACTTACCCGTAACAACTAAATAATGGAATATGAAACTAGAGATGGATTAGGTAAAGAATAACAAAAGAGCTTATTTCACCACCTTAAAAATACCAACAAGCCCATGCCCACAGCCCAACCCACGCTGAAATCCCATCTCAAGCTCCCTTAGGCAGTAGCCCAGCTGTGGCTCAATAATACTGGCCCTAGAATTTCCTATTGCAGTTCCGGTTGCTGCTCTCACTACCCTCTTCATGACACTGCGTGCCGCCCTGACGACTGCAGGTATCTTCGTTGGGTATTCAGGTAGAGTGCTTTGCTCCATAATTACCTTGGTATAGGTTATAAGATAATTCCACCAATCAGTAAGCTTCTGGTAATAAGCATTTACCTCGGTAAAGTCGTCAACTGGCACATAGGAAACTAGTACCTCATCAAGATCAGTACACTGATTGGGCTCAAAAAGAGAGTTGACCAACTGGCGCAGGGGCTGACAGTGGGGATTATATTGAGCAGTATCCATATGGCGCCCCACTAATGAAGAGCGGTCCACCAATTTCTGCAATGTAAAAACCTCCCCAAACCTCTCTTGCACCCGACTATAAATGTCCCGAACCTCCTGGCGCCCCATGATTCTTAGCGGGAAATAGGTCAATTGCCGTCCTCTACTATCACCATCTGAGTATATGTACGATATAGTATAATCTATCCACTGGCTATGTTTAAAATCATTCGCCCACAGTGTCTGCCACTCATATGAATAGCGCCCCAGCCAATCAACGACAATAATAGCACCGTCTTTACTCTGCCGAGCGATTTTTCCAAAAAGTTCTACCGTCTGTTCATCAGTATTGTGGGAAAGCGTCCCATAGTTGGCTAGATACAGGTCATAGGGCTCTTCAGCACTAAAATCAAAGTCGTTTAGGTCCGTCCGAACAAATTCCGTATTATATCTCTTACCATAAGTAACACGGGCTTGTTCCAGCAAACCCTCATTTATGTCGAGTCCCTTGTATAATCCCAGCATATCAGGCTCAATAAGCTTCGTCTTGTGTTCCGAAATCAAGGACTTGCTGTCATTTATACCAGCAAGAAACTCCAAGCCGTCCCCACTCCCACACCCCAAGTCTAGTACACGAAGTCTTTCCCCATTCTCTCTACTTCTGAATAACAACCCTTGCAGATAAGGACTCAGAAAGAGCCCCAGCCCCTCATCCTCCCAGAAACGGCGCACGTTATCATATTTACCTAGAAGCCCACCGGGCTTTTGGTACTGACCGCTGACTAATGCTTCTTTGTAGGCAGCTATCTCAGCCATAGTGCTCCTTAAATTATTCTAGGCAGAACCTAGAGCCTCCACTACCTTCACCGCCTGAAACCCGTCAGCCCCATAACCGTCAGCACCTATATTTCTAGCGAATTCTTCTGAAACAGCCGCCCCACCAATAACAACCTTCACCCCATCCCTAAGTCCACTTTCGTTGAGGGCTTGGATAGTATTTCCCATATGTATCATAGTGCTCGTAAGTAAGGCGGACATTCCCAAAAACTGAGGCCTCTCCTCTCTTACAGCGGCTACAATAGCTTGAGAGGAAATGTCATTTCCTAAATCCTTAACCATATAACCGGCCCCTCGGAGCAATATGGAAACTATATTTTTCCCAATATCGTGAAGGTCTCCCTTTACCGTAACTATAAGTACTTTGCCCTTAGGCTTGATGCCGCTTTTGGCAAGGTACGGTTCCAGTATCTCCATAGCCGCGCCCACCGCTTCAGCCGAAGCCAGCATATCCGGAACATAATACTCCTTAGTCTCAAATTTTCGTCCCACGATAGCCATACCCTCGGTTAGCCCTTTCCTTATTATAATCTCAGGACTAATCCCCTGAGCCAGGACTTCATGCGTAAGCTCTGTGACTCCAGGCTGTCCTACTATTCCCTCCTCAAAACCCTCATCATCCTGGGTCATCCTTCCCTGAATGACATTTTCTCTAATAAGTGCCAGTATATCTTCTGTCATAATTTACCTCCGATTCTACAAGCTTCTCAATCTTGTCACCAGACCAGGCACTTCCTGAAACACTTTATCTACGATATCCTTGGCCATATGGGATGGGGGCAATAATAAGATCTCTTCCATCCGCTCTCGTGCACGAAGGAGTGTCTCATCTACCGCACCCTTACCCTCAAAAGGATACGGAGGAGCAATCTCCCCGGAACGAAGGGCTCTTCGCACAAAGCGGATAAAGAGCTTGTGGGATGTCTCCATCACCCTTCTTATCTGCTCTAATGATTCCGCAATCATATCATCAGTCAACGTCAGCTGTCTGACAAATCTCTTTATCATATCTATATGGACATCATCCAGCACTGCCTGAACCGGACAGAAAGTATTGGTCCGTTCCAGAAGCCCAAAGGCATAGTGCATATACTGAGGCCCCGCAAGCGTCACCAATATATGGGAAAACAGCCTTTCCACCGATGCCTGTATCCCTGGTACCTCGACATCAGACACCCCTCCGGTAGAATAGCAAGGCAATCCATAATAGCGTGACATCTGGACGCAGTCGATATTATATTGGTTAAATTCAGGAACTCCATAGGAATCATACAGGTCAACCATGCGGGTTCTGGCCGGCACACTCCCATAAATCACCGGAGCCCCCTTGTTTACAAGTTGGCTTAAAGCAATGCCTGTCAGAATCTCAGCGTTTATCTGAGCTACGATACCCTCTTCTCTAATTGGAGCAGTGGAACCGCCCTGGGGCGAGCTGGAGATGACCAGAGGTATACCTTTCTTAACTATCTCTATGGCCTTCTGTGTAGTATCGTCGACAAGTTGTAGCGGGCTTTTTACCACGCAAGTGATAAAAGAGATAATAGGATTCTCCTTAAACCTAGCCTCCCCGCCAGCTACAAGCTGGGCCATACGGACCACATTACCTAGTTGACCAAGCTCGGTTAACCCAGACATCACATGCTTAGTAGTATTATTCAGTGAAACGAAGAACTTGTTTACATCCTTGTTATCGTCGGTGATGTCATCGTCTTGGATATTAACCGGGCGCAGGAAACCATCCCAAGAATCCAGATGCTGGCAAAGGTGTGCCGCCGTAGCCAATCGGTCCAGAGTACCTTTTTCAACTCTAAACCGAGGAAGATCAACCTCGATTCCAGAGTCACGCTTACTGACAAAAGTCTCCACATCCACATCCAACCAATTATTGGCCTCGGATCCTGACGCAAAGTAAACCCTAGACTTATGCCCATCAAGGACAAGACAATTACTATCGTCCCGTGCCCCTAGCTTCACCACTTTGGGTGCCGTCACTACGGCATCAGTGATTACTTTCTCGGGTATCTTGAGTAGCCAGCCGGCTGCACCCCCCTGATCAACAGGTAACACCTCGGCACCATGGTCACCAAAGAGCTCAGCAGCATGCCGGTTAAAACACACTATACCCGGGTCAGTCAATATAGCCAGAGAAGCCCGGTGTATGCGTTCCACATGCACCCGTTTTAGCCTCTGGTAGGGGGCCACTAGTACTCCTTGTCGAACTACGGGATCCCTCCTAATCTACTAAAATACCATTCCGGTAAGCCCTGCTGTATCTTCTGCACACAGGGTCTTTTCCAGTAAGCATCTCAGCCACTTTAATAAAGGTCATCATTTTAGCATCAAGCGGATTTAAAATCACCGCATCTAACCCAGCATAGGTTGCCATTAGCAGAAAAGCTCGATTGGCCAGCCCTCTCCGGGGGAGTCCGTAAGAAATATTGCTCAATCCCATCACCGTATTTGAGGCGGGATAACGAGATTTTATCTGTTCCAGAGTCCTCAGGGTAACCATTCCCTGACGGGTATCCGTCGCGACGGGCAGCACCAAAGGATCAAAGAATATCTGCTCCGCTGCCACGCCTAACTGAGTTAAGTGCATCATTATTTGTTCACAAGCAGCCAAACGCTCTTCCGCACTACTAGGTATCCCATTAGTCCCCATAGCCAGCGCCACCAAGTAGGCCTGACGCCCCGCCGCCAAGGACCCGATAGCTGCCAGCTTCTCCGGTTCGGCGGTCACTGAATTGATCATAAGCCTTTCACCACGGTACCTACCTAGCGCTGCCTCGATAGCACCCGGTACGTCACTATCAATAACCAGCGGCTTATCCGTCGCTCCCTGAACAACCTCCACTATCCACTCCATAGCGGCTATTTCCTCGTCCGTAGAACCATACCCAAGACCGGCATTCACATCAATAAAATCAGCCCCGGCAGCATCCTGGGCGCTAGCCAAACCTTGCAGGAACTTACTATCCCGCCTAGTGATAGCTTCAGCCACAGACCTGTTTGATGCATTGATGTTCTCTCCAATTATTTTCATATCAATCCACGATACCCTGAATCTCTGAAACCACCTTCTGTCTTATCGATGCAGGGAGATTGTAGTTATGGTTAGATATAATATCCTTCACCCTTTCTGCCGCTCTTTCCCAAGACGTCTTTCCTCCCTCGGCTTCCCACCCCTCCCGAGTATTTCTATCACTAAGCACAGGTTGGTAATGCTCACTCCGCATGAAATGCCTAGTATGCTTAGCAGTAATGAAATTACCCCCTGGGCCAATCTGCTTAATGAGGTCAAAAGCCAAGGTATCATCATTTACCTTTATGCCTTCAACAGCTCTCATTACCATTCCCAATATCTCATTGTCGATAACATATTTCTCATAACACACGGTTAGGGCGAATTCCATCAGCCCAGCGGCATCATGAATAAAATTAGAACCGGCCAAAGCGCAGAGCAGGTTAGTAATAGCCGACTCATAACCACTCTGTGCATCTATCACTTTAGAATCAGTCATGCCACCAGTAGCATAGAAAGGAAGCCGGTAGTACTGGGCCATCTGGGCTCCAGCGGCATTAATGAGACCCATCTCAACAGGACCCGCCAAATATTTGAGATCCCTGAGGTCAGTACTGGTGGCCACCGAGCCAAAAATAACGGGCGCCCCGGGATTGATAATCTGCGTAAGCATTACACCCATCAAAGAATCAACTGTCTGGATCACCAGATTACCTGCCAGAGTCACTGGCGAAGTAGCCCCACATAATGGCTCAGCTGGACATATCAGAGGAATACCGCTTTTAGCAATGGTCACCACCAAGTCACCATATTGCCCGTCCATCTTGAGAGGACTCATACTACAAGCTATCATAGAGATTAGAGGACGCTGGCGGAGCCTCTCCTTAGAACCAGCTATGACTTCCGCCATCCGTATCACCTGCTTTACTCCATCAAGAGTGTAAATACCGCCCATAATATGCTTGGTAGTATTGTCCAGCCCCGCAAAGAAACGGTTCACATCTACCCGCTCTACAGGTAATTCATTGGGATAAGTGGGTAGCATAAACAGATGAATGTTATCAAGTTGGTTGACCAACTGAGCGATGCGCCTCAAGTCGCCCAAACTAGCAAGCTGCTTCTGGCCACTGTCTGGATGATATACATAGAGAGCGGTCCCCCCAGTTCCCGCATATACACGGTTTCCGCCCAAAAAGATGTCATTTTTCTCATCCAGTCCACAGAGTTTGATCTCCGACGGAGCCATCTCTATGAATTCCATCACCCTGTTTGGAGGCAACCGTACCAACCTCTTCTCCACATCCACCCAAGCTCCAACTTTCTTGAAAAGTCCCAAGGCAACCTCTGAGTTTACCTCAAAACCCACCTCCTCGATTACCCTCATCACAGTCTGGTGAACTTTATTTATAGACTCTTCAGTAAGGAGTTTAAGACTACCCCCCAGCAATCCCTTCCTAATCATATCTCCAAATTCTACCTTCTCCCAAGACACTCAATCTGGGCACAGATTTTACAAGGGTTATAGTTTTCAACGTTACCATTACAGGAACCAACACCAATAATACCCGATATCGACTTCCTAGGGACCATCAGACACTCTTCAGTCAAGCGAATCCCCTTATAATCGCCGTTCACCGCCCCAAATATAACCCTCTGTTGACTTACCTCCCAATCACAATATCCAGGACTAAAACGCCGACTTATATCGAGACCTCCTTCACTAGCTATCTCCTTCACCCTCTCTTGGACGAAGTTGGCTACACTCTCAACGGCAACTGACCCTATCGCGTCCAACACAGCCGACTGGAGTATAAGACCGTCTTCAGCCAATCCGCAAGCTGTTTCCTCCAGATGGCCGCCAATTGTCACCAAGAACACCGCCACCTTTTCGCACTGCTTCATCAGCCAGCCAATAACCTCACTTTCGAAGATAACCGGACCATCAATAACCACGGTGGAGCCATGAACCCAATTGATATCCCTGATGACACATGTATAAGCCGGCACAACAAGGTGGGGAATGTTCTCTATATACTCCTCAATCAAAGAGGAGATACGTGCCGGCAACTTACAATTATCATCATACCCAATATTACGCAGAACCTGCTGAATATCGATATCCAAACAGTCACTTACATCTATCATATTTCATTCACCTTTGTTTTATTTGAAGCATGAGAAAAAAACAAGCACCCTGCCTCCGCAGCATAGAGACTATCTAGACGAAGAGTCATTATGGGGGGCGAACACAAGTAGGGGCGACTTAGGGCTTATCTCCAAAAGGAAACATAAAGGTAGGGGTAGTCAAGAATTATGCCCACTGCACGTGGATGGACTAACGAATCTGTCATCAATTTTTAGAGGAGATAGACAGGCGAACAGACCCCCACACTACATGGCTACTCTTCTTGCTTCAGAGCACCTTTTGTCCTCCTAGTGAGATTTGTCGCTCCTTTCCTAGACCTACACATTTACCTATACTACCATACACTATACCCTTCTGTCCAGTCCGGGAAAGCGTAGTATCCGCCTTAGCCAAGCACCGTTCTTAATGCTCAGTCAATGTTACAAATTACTATTAATCCACCCCAACTGTCGTCATGGCTCAAGAAGAAGAACCAGATCCCCGAACCATTCAACTGGCTGGTCTAGCCATCAATGGTGACTGTAGACATTCTGCTATTACTAATGCCCCTCACCAGTCATTATATGCACTTCCATTTAATATTATGAGGTCAACAGGTATTCACACAATCTAGAATGGCGAAAGATCGATTATACAGGTTGGTGATGATTCTATCTATATTGCCAAGTCTACCCACCAATATGCAAGAGGCGTTATCCGGAGACAACTTCATTAATGGGTTTATCAGTGTATGGGACGATTTACGAAATAATAACCTGACTACAATATGGCATTTGAGGTCAAATGTTCCTAATATTTTCAGCGAAATCAGACGAGACTAATTCTTAGATAAAGTTAATCTTTTAAAAAATCAGGCAATCCCTCACAAACAACTTGTCACCAGTATGTCAAATAATAGCTCTTCTAAATCTAGACATAATCAGTCGGCGCTTCTTCGTCAACCCTACCTTACTTACTGAGCCGCCTCCGTCTAGCGGACTTTTTTGCTTTCAAGCGGGCAGTTTCTCTTTTTGACAGGAAATAACGATGGCTTTTTGTCTCCCGCAGGATTCCGTCCATCTGTACCATCCTCTGAAAGCGCCTTAATAGCGAGTCCTGGTTTTCACCATCACGCAGGGAAACTTCTAACGACATAACACTCCTACACAGTCCAGGACCATATACAGGCAATGGTTCTCTAGCCTATATATGGTCCTCGAAAACCAAACTACTGTTATTTATTCAGTCTAGCCTTATTGTAGCACTCGCTACAATATACTGGTCTTCCTTCACGGGGTTGGAATGGCACTTCGGTATCTTTACCACACTCGGCACATACTGCAGGGAACATCTGGCGCCGATAACCGTAGCCACCACTTCCGTAACGCTCTGCCTTCCTTGCCTCACGACATGAAGAACAACGCTTGGGCTCGTTAGTATAGCCTTTAGATTGGAAAAACTCTTGCTCGTCAGCACTGAAAGTAAATGCACTCCCACAATCAGCGCACTGTAGTTCTTTATCTTCAAAGCCCATTGGATAACCTCCTCTCTTCTTAATAGTTGGCTAGAGTTATGGTTATCCCAAACCTGAGTAAATCTAAAGTAACTCATCTAAATGTCTAATAACCTAAACTGAAACCACGGCGACCATTATACACCAAATGAATCATCTTGGCAAGTACAAGTAAAATATCTCCCCGTAACAATTGCAAGTAATATTACTCGTTGCTATAATATTTACATCTAATGGGGCTGTAGCTCAGTTGGGAGAGCGCCTCCCTTGCACGGAGGAGGTCAGGGGTTCGAGCCCCCTCAGCTCCACCATTCGTAACAGTTCCGGAACCTTTCGTCCGTATACCGATAAAGGCATAGAATAGGGATAAGAGCGGAAAACGTCATAAACTACTGATCAAGAATCCTAATTCAGTATCCGACGCTAACCAGAGCTAGCTGTTAGACGACTACTTTTCCATAAAATATATCCGACTATCATAAGTATTGCAAGTACGAACATCAACCACCACTGTCCCAGATCGTCGGCTTTTCCTTGAGCGACTTCAATAGCCATAAAAAGCAGATAAGCGATAAGTCCCTGGGTAACAACTTTTAGCACAAACAAACTGCGGTTCAGAAAAATACGGAGTTCTTCAACATTTTCGTCACTTAGCCTCGCCTTTCTCTTCAGCGGAAGGTTAATATACTTTCTGGGGTCATTAGTAACGGCGAGAATGATATTCAAGACCGTTAAAACGACAAACAGGAACGCACCAATAATTGGAAATATCCAAATTCCATTCTTGCTCCCCCACCTATCCGGCAAACCATGAAAATTAAAATGCGTTGGTATTGTTTCCGATAGGGAAGCATAATGGGCTACAACCCAATAAACGGTGAAGACAAGCACGAACAGAGCAATCAATTCCAATGGGGGCGGGTAGCTTTTCCTCCGTTTCTGCCACATGTTTTGATTAAGATTTTACAGTTACGAATGCAGATTATCAAGCTGATGGAATCTACGCTAAGCCATGATATGCCCAGTACGACTTTACATCTCCATACAAAAGACGACGAACTGACCTAACCACCGGACTGAACATCAGATTCTCGACTTATTTCAATCGGTGATTTTCCCCAGTAGTTCGGCTGTTGCGTGTTGCTCCAAATGTTTATAGCAAATCCGATCCGCTTGTCGGTATCCTCCGCTTAATCAATGCTACCAAACATCTTCATAAGTTCTTAATCGAAACCGTTACTTTGACGCAACTTTATTTAATAAAACACGAGCTTTTACACACTAGGTAGGGGTCATATTGAGACTCAGGCAACCTTCCGCCTTAACCGCTTCCTATATCACAACCGCGGCGTCATCAAGCGAAGGATCCTATGCCATCTCCACCTTTACTCCGTCTTTAGAGGGATGTTTCTTTAACAGTAGAAATTTCCCTGGCACTATCGGGTTAAGCCAGATCTTCTATCAATATGGCCTGCATACCCGACATGATACCTATCGGCCACTACAACCAACTTAGACAAGCCATCCATCCACACCGTCCAGCGGGGATAATATAGGCATATATAATATAATCGCTCGGTTAAAAACCGCTCGCCTATCCAAGAGAGTTATAGCGATCATTAATCAACATAACCACCACGATTCCATCAAGCATGTCGGTGAGTAACGCTGGTAGGGTACTTCAAGCAAAAAAAAGAACCACGACTAGCCGTAACCATAACCATAGTTGTAAAATAGACATTAGATTAATATTTAAAAGGATTTCCCTATGGTTTTCAAAAGACCTGAAATCATCCGCCCTCCAAGTGAAGGGAGAAGCTATTATCTTCCATTAACCTATGGCTGCTCCAATAATACTTGCGCCTACTGCCGCTACTATGGGTCAAAGCTTCAGTTAAGGGATATGGACGATATCAAAGGAGAAATAGACGCCCTGGCCATGTATGCCAGTAGTGGAATTCTCCTTCCTGGCATACCACAGATTGTCTATGCTATAGCCCAAGAATGGGATGGGGGAAAGGTGTTTCTTCAGGATGGCGATGCCCTAGTTTATCCTTTCTTAAAACTAAAGGAGGTACTTCAATATCTCAACCAGAAATTACCATTTATCCAGAGGGTAGGCAGCTATGCGACACCCAAGGATATTTTACAAAGAAGCCTGCAGGAACTTAAAAAATTACGGGAGCTAAAATTAGGCATCCTTTACATGGGCATCGAGAGCGGTGATGATGAAGTACTAGAGAGTATAACCAAAGGGGTAAACCATCAACAAATTGTCGAGGCGGGCAGAAAAGTTAAGGAAGCTGGGATTACAATCTCGGTGACGGTTATTTTGGGACTTGGTGGTGTTGCTGGAAGTGACCGACATGCCCTCGAAACAGCTAGAATCCTCACAGAGATTGACCCAGATTACGCTGGGGCCTTAACCTTAACTTTGATTCCAGGTACACCACTATATCAGCAATGGCAAGAGGGCAACTTTATACCTATATCCCCTTTTGAATCTCTCAAAGAATTAAAAACAATAGTGGATAATTCCATTTATACCAACTGTTTTTTTAGTTCCATGCATGCCTCCAACTACCTCACAATCCGTGGAACATTACCTCAGGATAAACAAAGCATAACGGCTAAACTGGATTATGTTCTGACCAAGGAAGACCCAAGTATGCTACGTCCAGAATTTCAGAGGGGATTATAAATTCCTCCCCTATAAGGGAAAGACTAAAATACAGTATAGAGCTGGAGAGACTTTAGGAATTTATATTATGCATGATTTATTCTTCGCAACAGATACCTGCACTAATGCGGTCACACGGCATGAAATACCGTACCAAGACGGAATTAGCAGATACTAACGCCATAATCGTGAAGCATGGACGACCTATAACTCAGGGTATGTGCTTAGTATGCAGGGTCGCGATACTCGGTATACAGCAGATCCGTTTAAAGTGGTAAGCTCCCCTATCCCCGCTTATACGTCAGTATACTGGGATGTCCCTGTTTACTTTGGTCCCGTATTTTCTTCTCCCACGCATACTAGGGTGCATCTTCAAGCTGTTCCCAACGCGAACAGCCCATATACATGGGGAGACGAGGGTTGGCTATGATGATTCTAGCCGGTTTCTCCGGGTCAGCATTAAAGTGTTGATGCGCCACCATCACCGGAATATAGATCACATCGGTCTTCTCCCAATCGAATCTCTTTCCCCTTTTTTTTATCCCCCACTCATAAACGTCTATGAAGCTCATGTCCGGATCATGGTGAATATCATAACCAGTTCCTTCCAAAACGTAAAAGGTCTCCTCGCGCATATGCCTGTGCTTCCCCGTACGTCCACCAGGTGGTATCTCTTGGATATACACATCAACCGATGTTATTCTACCATTCATTTTTTCATTAGCCACATGCTTAATCTTGCCATCCCGGCACAATTCCCATGGCATATCCTGAGCTCTAATTACCTTCCTCATCGATGCAAGGAGCTCATCTGTTTCCTTCGCTTCCCTTAACCTGTCATCATAGTAATTTACATTTAAATTACCCTTAGGGTATCCTTTAGCTTCCGAATACATTAGTTATCTGCCCCCTCTCTAAGAATCATAGTATCGTGATATTTCTTCTGGGAAACTCCCTTAGCAAATGCTATGTTCCCGTCTGCT
>CAYFEZ010000014.1:0-13226 GCA_964342215.1 uncultured Dehalococcoidales bacterium
TCTGTTCACCGGCAATGACGACAGTCCCCTCTACTGCTTCCTGTTGAACCTCTCGCTTGGCTATCTCCATTGTTGAAGTTAGGCGGGGATAATAAATAACCCTTTGTCCGATGAAACGAGTTCCCAGATTACGGGTAATATTCGCTGGCGATAAACTATTTTCTCCCATTCCCCGACTACTTTACCTAAATAAGAGTATAAATACAAGTAACTTGAAGTCGCATCTAAATAATTTCTGTTACAGTAAGCTGATTTTAATTTTTTTGACGGGATGTGGTGGTAGGGGCTATATTAAGACGTAATTCTGCGGAGGTAGAGATTAATATGGTGGGTAATGAGAAGTTTAAAAGGTTATTGGAACCGGGGCAAATTGGTAGGTTGAGCACCAAGAATAGGGTGAGATTCCCCCCGACTACAACTCACTATGTCAACGAAGATGGAACAGCAAATGAGAGAGAGATAAGGTTTATTGAAGCAAGAGCTAAAGGTGGAGCCGCTATCGTGACTACCGGGATAGCTTCAGTTGATGCAAAAGGGGCGGTACCTCCGATGACAGTGGCTGGGGATGATAGTGTCATTCCTGAGCTAAAAAAGTATTCCGATGTTATTCACAAACATGGTGCTTTAGCTTTCTTTCAGGTAGGGCATCTAGGCAGACATGCTAGTCCGAGGTTTGGTCGTCCTCTTGGTCCATCGGAGTTCACTTCTCCGGTGAAGCGCTTTGGTACTTGTCGGGAGATGAGTACTGAGGAGATTGAGGAGGTAAGAGATGCACATATTGAGGGGATAAGGCGAGGTAAGGAAGCTGATTTTGATGGGGGGGATATCCATGGGGGAACCGGATATATGATATCTAATTTCTTCTCACTTTTGACGAATAGTCGAACCGATAAATATGGCGGTAGTATCGAGAACAGAGCTAGGTTGGCAGTGGAGATAATTGATGGCGTAAAAAGAAAATTGGGGCAAGATTTCCCTGTTCTCTTTAGGCTTTGTGCCGATGAGTTGATGCCCGGTGGCAGTACCCCAGAGGATATGAGAAAAATCGCCAGGATGCTAGAGGAGGCTGGTGCCGATGCCCTAGGTTTGTTAATAGGGTGGCATGATTCTCCGGTTTCATCCCTGGGGATGGAAATACCACAGGGATATTACCTTTATCTTGCCGAGGCGTGGAAGAAAGAGTTGAAGGTTCCTCTTATGATGTCATTCCGTCTTAATAGTCCGTATGTAGCGGAGAAAGCGATGGATGATGGTAAGATAGATTTCTGGGAGCCCTGCCGGCAGCTTCTGGCTGACCCGGATGTCCCAAACAAGCTGATGGAAGGACGACCGGAGGATATAATCCCTTGTATCTCCTGTAACCAGGGGTGTTTCTCCAGAGTTTTTTTCTCCCAACCTATTTGGTGTTTGGCTAATCCTAGAACCAGTCGGGAGTATGACGAAAACTATGAGATCAAATTATCACCAACCATAAAGAAGGTAGTGGTGATAGGGGGAGGGCCCGGGGGTATGCAGGCCGCCGAGACAGCAGCGGCGAGAGGGCATGAGGTGGTGCTGTGTGAGAAAGAACATAGTCTTGGCGGACAGATGAGTCTGTCATCAAAGACGCCTTACCGGAGTGAGATAGGCAATCTGCTCAATTACCATATTTCCCAGATGGACAAACTGGGAGTGAAGATAAGTTTGGGGACTGACGTTACTGCCGAGATGGTGAGGTTAATGGAGGCTGATGCTATTGTGGTTGCCACCGGGTCAAGACCCAGTTCCCCTATAATTCCTGGTATTGATGGAGATAATGTGGTGAATGTTGATGATATACTAGCGGAGAAAGCAAAGGTGGGGCAGAGCGTGGTCATCTGGGGTGGTAAGCAAATAGGGCTTCAAGCGGCTGAGTTTCTCCATGAGCGGGGTAAGACAGTAACCATTGTGGAGGAAAACAGGAGAGTGGGTAAGGATATTGTCACTACTGAGATGATGGGATTCCGTCGGCGCCTTAAGGATCGGCAGATAAATATTCTGGCTAATTCCAAGGTAACCAAGATAGAACCGAAGAGTGTGGTAATAGTTGATAATGAAGGTAATGAGCAAACACTGATGGCTGATACGGTGGTAATAGCGGTACGGCGAGAGTCAAATAATGGGCTTATCGGAGCTCTTGGGGATACTGTTAAGGAAGTGTACGCTGTTGGTGACTGCGTGGCCCCACGAAAGATGCGGGCGGCATTTCTTGAGGGGTTTAAGGCCGGAGTTCAGATATAGATATGACCCAACGGGTTAGTTTCTCCCTTCAGCAGTGAGTTCTGTTAGTCGGTTCAGTATGGACTGTAATTCTTCCAGCTCATTTCCATAGCCAGCCCAATCACCTGTCTGCAGGGACTGCTGTGCCTTGTTGTAGTGTTTTTGTGCCTCCCTAATTAGGTTAGTTAACTCGGTGCCCACTGGAGCTTCTGATTCTGCCAGAACTGGCGGCTTTTAATTCTATAGGGGAAGAACATCTGTTTGCCTTGACGCTAGAGCCCTGTCTTTATTAATAAAGACCTACGCCAAGTGGCTTGCCCCTGGGTATTTCTAAAGTCCAGCCATCTAGTTGTTGGGCAATCTTCTTTCGGTGGTGGTTTGAATCACCGAGATAGAGTTGGGCAGTCTTAGCCCGTCTGCTATAGAGTGGCAGAACACCTAATTCTAATGTATAACCAATACCGGCAAAGACTTGGTGGGCGCGCCAGCAAGCCTCCTCATGGGCATCACTGGTCCAGGCCTTAGCTGTGGCTACCTCGAAATGGCATGGTAGGTTCTGGCTAAGTTTCCAGGCTGCCTGATAAGTAACCCACTGGGAACCTTCGACCATGGCTAGTAATTGAACACAATGGTTCTGAACATGCTGATTAACCCCGATAGGTTGATCAAATTGTGTTCTGGTTTTGGCGTAATCTACGGTTAACTCCAGAATGCGCTGGCCAGCACCTACCATCTCACCACAGAGCATCACTGCTCCTATCTGCAAGCTTTTTGATAAAGGTGACCACCCCCCATTGAGTTCGCCTACTATGTTTTTCTCAGGGACTCTCACTTTATCAAAAATCACCTCGCTTTGTTTATCCCCTGCCGTTGTTTTCAAAATGGTGTAGCTTAGTCCTGGACTCTTGGCATCAACTAGAAATAGCGTGATACCATCGTCAGCCTTTTCCCCATTCTTAGTTTTGGTCACACATAAAAGATAATCGGCTATATGGGCATCATGAACGAATAGCTTGACACCGTTAATGATGTACTCGTCCTTGTCAGGGGTGGCCCTAACCGTTATTCCTTCGGCATCCCAGTTGGCACTAGGTTCAGTAAAAGCAAGGGCTAAAATCAAATCACCTTTGGTTATCATGGGTAGGAATGCTGCTTTCTGTTCTGTATTGCCAGCAGCCAGTATAGTAAGCCCGCAGAGAACTACTGTGGAAAGGTGGGGACTGGGGAACATGGCTCGCCCCATTTCATCGTAGAGTACAGCCAGGTCCAGCATACTGCTACCTGTGCCACCGTATTCTTCGGGGAAAACGATGCCTAACCATCCCAATTCTGCTATTTTGTGCCATAGGTCAGGAGAATAACCATTTTTGTCTTTCTCCATTTCCCTTACCAGACTCTCCGGGCATTCTGCTTCAAAGAAATCACGAGCCATTTTCCTGATCATTTCCTGCTCTTCACTAAAAGTAAAATCCATATTTACCGTCTATTTCCGCCAGTTATGGGTCTGGGCATACTGGTGTTTGCTCTTTTCTGGTCTCTTGATAATGTTCTTCGTTAGCGCCTTCTGGGTAGGCTAAGCCCTCTTTCGGCAAGAACAACCTTAAAAATCTCAGTAGTTCCCCCGGCATGTTGGCTCCGTACTCTCTGCCAGTTGCGCTCCACGGTACCGGCCATTGGTGCCCATTTTGAGCCGTAGCCCAACTGTCCGTAAAGACCTAAAATATCCATCATTGCTTTATAACGGGAAGTGCTAAATGTCCTACGATAGAATCCGCTCAGGTCGTAATTAAGGGGGCCTAACTTTTCTCGTTGGCTGATCTTCCATACCGTACGCCAACTAGCTAGTCGGCATACCTCCAATTCAACAACCATTCGCGCCAGAGCATCCCGCACCTGTGGGTCTTCTATAAGTGGTTTACCGTTTCGCTCTGTTTCCTTGCAAAACTGGACAAACTCCTCCAGTTCTCGTATATCAGTAGATGGTCTACCCAGAAAAGCCCTTTCAAATTCCAGACTGGCCATGGTATGAGAAAAGCCACGGTTTAACTCGCCAAGCTGAGACTTTTTGGAAACTCTCACATTGTCAAAGAAGATCTCTTTTTTCATCTGGCCGCTCATAACTGGCAACAGGCTGTGGGTTATACCCGGGGTATCTGCCGGAATGATAAAAAGAGAAAGACCTCTGTGCTTAGGGGTGACATCTAGAGTTCTGGCTAAGGTATAGAAATAGTCCGGTTCATATATCTCACCAACAAACATTTTCTGACCGTTTAGGATAAAGTCATCACCATCAGCCGTCGCTCGAAGCTGTACGTTTGCTTCGTCGGAGCCTGCATTCGGTTCTGTAAAAAGCTGGTCCCACTGTACCTTTCCTTGTATTATTGGCGGTAGGAACTTGTTCTTTTGCTCTTCATTAGCAAAAAGGAGTATAGGAGGTCCCGCAATCTCATTACCTACATAATTTGGCCAAGCCCATACCCAGTATCCTACTTCTTCCTTAATGATGGCTTGGTCCATCTCACTTAAGCCCAAACCACCGTATTCTTTTGGCCAGCCCGGCGTTAACCAACCCTTCTCACCCACTTTCCTTTGCAATTCTTGGCTGAAAGACCCGAATTCCTCACGCGCTGGGGTAATCATAAAAAATACACCTTGATAATCTTCGGGTAACTCATTAATAAAAAAATCGTGGACCTCTTTCCTTATACTTTCTTGAGCTACAGTAAACCCGAAATCCATATTTGCCTCAGCCCTCTATTACCTTTATTATTCCCTGGGTAATCCCAGACCTCTAGTAGCAATGGTGCTCCTCTGAATCTCTGAAGAGCCACCAGCCAGAGTTAAACCAAAGGAAAAAAGATACTCATGTGCTACATCCTTCAGTGGTGCCCACTTGGATTCTTGGCCAAATTGAGAATACAGTCCCATTATCTTCATCCCGGTGTTATATAGCCTTTGCCCGAGTTCATCAGCAAAGGTCTTGACCATCGATGCTTCATATTTCATCTCGCGCCCTTCATTTATCATGCAGGCGGCTCGATAACCAAGTAACCTTGAGACCTCAATTTCAGTAGCCATCTCAGCTAACTCTTGCCTTATGATAGGGTCATCTTGTCGCCCGGTCTCTTTCACATATTGCACCAGTTGTTCCAAGATACGCTTAAAGCCGGCAAACATCGGTCCTCTGGCCCAGAGCCTGTCGGCTTCAAGGCCACCAAGTAAAAGCGGTAAACCACGATTTTTCTCGCCAAGTAAATAATACTTGGGGACTCGCACATCGTCAAAAAAAATCTCGGTGAAGGCGGTATCTCCGGGCATACACATTAATGGGCGAACCGTGATTCCAGGTAATTTCATATCAATCAAGAAGGCGCTGATACCCTTATGCCTTGGCGCTTCAGTATCAGTTTTGGCTAGGGTAATGCCATAGTCTGCTAGGTTGGCGAAGCTATTCCAGACCTTTTGGCCATTTACGATATAGGTATCACCGTCTTCAACGGCACGGGTTTCCAGACCCAGCAAATCTGAGCCAGCATTCGGTTCGCTAAAACCCTGCCAGAAGGTCAGTTCTCCTCTGGCTATCTGGGGTAGAAGTTCGCTCTTGAGCCTTTCATTCCCATAAGTGAGAACACCTCGTGCCGCACAGTTAACGAACAGAAAGCTTAATATTGGCGCCTTATGATAGACCATTTCTTCCAGAAAAATGAATTGCTCCATAAGAGTTCTACCTTGCCCGCCATATTCCTTAGGCCAGGCCATACTAATCCACCCTCCAGCTCCAAGGCGGCGATTGTACGCAGCAGACCAATCCCCCCAGCTATACTCCCCGGGTAATTCACTGGGAAACTTTTGTGATTGTCCTTGTCTAATAAAATCACGAACTTCCTGGCGAAGGGCTTCCTCTTTTTCGGTTAAGCTGAAATTCATATTAGTTCTCCTTCTCTGTCGAACCACATAAGTTAAAATAACTTCACTAGCTACAATCCTAATTGTTGGGCTATTATCTCCCGCTGGAAATAGCTATCACCAAAGGCAGTTTCCCATGCTCGGGAGCGTCTGGAATACAAGGTGAGGTCATGGTCTTCGGTAAAGCCAATAGCACCATGAACTTGGTGACCAAGGAGGGTAATTCGTCTAAAGGCATCACCCACCCACGCTTTAGCCATGGCTACTTCCTTGCTGCAGGGGAGAGCTTCACTGACCATCCAGGCTGCTTGGTAGGCAATAAACATGGAACCCTCAACATCGGTTGCCATATTGGTGCAATGGTGCTGAATAGCCTGTAACGTTCCAATCGGATGCCCGAACTGTACTCGTTCTTTAGCATAAGCAAGAGTCATATCCAGAATTTGTTGGGCACCACCGGCAATCTCAACGCACTTGGCGGATGTTGCCTTTTGCAGCAGATTCTTGACATATGTCCAGCCTTGATCCACCTCTCCGATAATGTTCTCTCGCGGGATCCTTACCTTATTAAAGATAACCTCACACTGCTTATCTCCAGCGATTGTTTCCAGAGGGTTACAGCTAACTCCAGACTTTTTGGCATCAACTAGAAAAAGAGTGACACCTTTTTCTTTATCAGCACCATCATCTGTTCGGGCCACACATACTATGTAATCGGCTACATGGGCATCAGGGACAAAGAATTTAGTGCCGTCAAGTATAAAATCTTCCTTATCAGCTATTGCACTCAACTCTACCCCCGCCGCATTAAATGATGCACTGTGTTCGGTAAGAGCTAAGGTAACAATTAAATCTCCATTGGCTATATTGGGTAACAGATCATTTTTCTGTGCTTCATTCCCGGCTTCCAGGATGATGAATCCACCCAAAACTACAGTAGAGAAGAAGGGGCCGGGCAAGCGGGCACGCCCCATTTCATCCAAAAGGACTGCTAGGTCAAGAAAACTCCCCCCAGTACCACCATATTCTTCAGGGAATGCCAGTCCTATCCATCCTAACCCGGCCATTTTGTTCCATAAATCAGTGGGATAGCCTTGCTGGTCTTTTTCCATTTCTCTTACTAAGTTTGTCGGACATTCATTGGCGCAGAAGTTACGAGCTACTTTCCTCAGCATATCTTGTTCTTCGCTAAAACTAAAATCCATATTTACCTCCTCTGCTAGTCTGACTGACTTCTCCAACTGGAACTAAAGTCTTTACTCCTCCTGAAGGTACCTCCTTTCGGTTGGGTTATGTTTTTATAGTTGTCTTTGGCACAATTCGCCACCGTACAGAACCAAGTAGACACGGTCGCGTTTGAAAATGCGAAAAACTCCAAAAGCAAGATTAGTCTAATTTATCCCTATTGCACTGTCAAGCCGTGCCGGCTCTGCTACTAATGGTATAAGTAGCATGACCAGAAGCGGCGTAAGTTTTGCTTATTTACTTTTGATTCTTCCTCACCTTCTTCTACGGGTTAACCAAGCATGAAGCAGTTTTACTTCACCCTGTTTGGTGTTTATTTCCCCATTTAGCCTAGCTATATGTAGTTGGTGTAATATTTCTCTGATGTGGGGTCCCGTGGTTACGCCCATTCTTTTTAAATCATCACCGCTAAGTACTGACTTGACATAATGAAGCTTGTCTAGATATGAGTGGATATGCTGACTGGTCACTGCGGAGTCGCTAGCTAGTAAACTGGCTGCGATAGCTGATAGGGAGTAGCCATGAAGGAGGTAGTAAATACTACTTGGGGTAAGTTTGGGTTGAGACAGTGACTGGAGTTTACCTTTAATGGAATTAGTATCCCTGAGTATTTGGGCTAATGATTTAGGCAGTCTGCATCGTAAAATTAGGTGCTCATTGTCTTCATTGGTTAGGGTGTAGGCTAAAAGGGCCAGGTAGATATCGGTAAGTGGTACATTAGCCGAATTTAATTGCCGTGCCTGTTCGAATTTTTCCGCCAGCCAGCCATCGCTTTTTAGAGACGGGTGTAGCTTTTGGAGAATATTGAGTTCTTGGGCACGGTGCAGGACTTTCTCTGGTTCTTTCTCTTTTAGTACCAGCTTAAGCTCATGTCGTATGCGGTCGCCACTAATGGTTTCCAACATAGGGATATCTCGCTTAAGTAAGCGCAGGGTAGTTGTCTCCAGCTGGAAACCCAGTCGTTGTTCATAGCGTAGACCACGCCAGATGCGAGTGGCATCATCTGTAAAGCTTTTTTCATGTAAAACTCGGATAAGTTTATGCTCGAGGTCTTTCTTCCCTTTACAAGGGTCAATTAATTCGCCATAGTGACCAGGGTTAAGATTAATGGCCATGGTGTTGATAGTGAAGTCACGACGGGAAAGGTCGTTATGTAGAGAACTAGGCTTTACAGTCGGTAGGGCGCCTGATTTAGTATAAGTTTCGGAGCGGGCGGTGGCCAGATCAACACTCCACTTATTCCATCTTAGTTTGGCGGTGCCAAAACGGGGGTGGGTGGTGATTTTGGACTGGTTAATCCGGACTAATTGCTGTGCCAGCTTTATGGCATTGTCTTTTACTACTAGGTCAAGGTCTATATTGGTTCGTTCTAGGAGTAGGTCGCGAACCACACCGCCAACGAGATAAAGGTTTTGTCCTTGACTAACGGCAACATCACTGGCAATCCGCATAAAGTTAACCAGTTCGGGGGGTAGCAGCTGCTTTATTTTGTCGGCCAGGTTAATAATCTCAGACATTTTTCTTTTACTTAACGAAATATTGTTTAAATTATAACACAGGTTATTGCTGAGTTCATTTTGAGTAGATTGTCTCGGACTGGTATAATGAAATGGCAGGTCAATCACAGAAACTCTATGATAGCTATGGCAGTTATTTTTACTCAAAATCTAACCAAGAAGTTTAAGGATTTACTGGCGGTAGATGGTGTAAATTTGGTGATTGAGGATGGGGAGTGTTTTGGGCTGCTGGGGCCTAATGGAGCCGGTAAGACATCTCTTATCAGGATGATAACTGCCGTCTCACCACCGTTCAATGGTGATATCTGGGTTTTCGACAAAAATTTGAAGACACATTCTCGGCAGGTTAAGGCCATCTTAGGGGTAGTTCCGCAGGTAGATAACCTAGATGAGGATCTGACGGTGCTTCAGAATTTAACTACTTTTGCCCGGTACTTTAACCTGCCTAAGCCCGAAGCTCTGCAACGCAGCAGGGAAGTCTTGAGCTTGTTTGAGCTCGAAGAGAAGCGTAATAGCCGCATTAAAGAGCTATCCGGTGGTATGAAACGGCGATTGCTGTTAGCCAGAGGTTTGATTAACCAGCCTAAAATTATTATTCTGGATGAACCAACAATAGGTCTCGATCCTCAAGCCAAACATTTAGTGTGGCGGAAACTTGGTGACTTAAAGGCTCATGGAGTTAGCCAACTTTTATGTACTCAAAATATGGAGGAAGCCGCTACTCTCTGTGACCGGGTGGCAATAATGCATCAGGGTAAGATACTGACCCAGGATACCCCTCAGTCTCTTATTTCCCAATATGTTGGCGATGAAATTCTGGAGATAGGGACAAACTCAGCAAACAGGGATAAGATTGTTGAGGGACTCACCGTTCGTGGAGTCGATTTTGAGAAGGTAGGGTCTGAAATTCACGTCTTCTATATTGAGAACGACAGTACGATCGGTGGTTTCGTGAATTCTTTGGATAAGCTAAAACGGAGGCCAACCACATTAGAGGATGTCTTCCTCCGTCTTACTGGCAGGTCTTTAATCGAATGAGATTCTTCTCTTGGCGTTTTATTAGAGTTTGGCAGCGCAATCGAGATGTTTTCTTTAGGCTATGGCACTCAGAAGCCCCTGGCTTTCTAGTTGAACCGGTTATTATTCTCCTGGCGATGGGTATAGGTCTTGGTGGTTATGTGGGGCTAGTTGATGGCCAGGAATATATTGGATTCATAGCCCCAGGTATCATCGCCAGCTACGCCATGTTTAGCGCTAGTTTTGAGTGTACGTATGGTACTTTCGTTCGTATGGAGTATCAAAAAACGCATGATGCGATCATAACCACCCCGCTGAATGTGGAGGACGTAGTCGCTGGTGAAATCTTCTGGGGGGCAACCCGTTCCTTAATGACTGGTACCGCTATTTTGGGTATTGCGGCTGTCTTTGGACTGGTTCATTCGCCCTGGGTACTGTTGATACCGTTGGTTTTACTGATGGAGGGGGTGATGTTTGCCTCCATTGCTATGATCTTTACCTCTATTGTTCCAGCCATTTACAGCTTTAATTACTTTTTCACCCTATTTGTCACTCCGATGTTCTTCTTTGGTGGGGTGTTCTTTCCTCTTTCTGCTTTCCCAGAGATAGTACAAACTCTGAGTTGGGTAGTACCGCTGACACCGGTGGTGCATCTTACCAGAGCTTTATTCCTGGGAGAATTTAATGTCGGCCTGCTGCTAGCATTGGCAATCATCATAGCTTTAATTATTATCTTCTTTTCCACATCGCTGATTACAATGAGGCGGCGACTAACTATTTGAGGCATTTCCCTCATTACTGTCATTGTTATTTAATTGGTATTTTCTTATAATGAATTCCATTGAGGTTCATAAATTATGAAAGTGGTGTCAATTGTGGGAATGACCGGAGCTGGTAAATCGGAAGTATCCGGTGTATTCGAGGAGAATGGCTTTATCAGGATAAGGTTTGGTGATATTACTGATGAAGAAATAGTGAAAAGAGGCTTGGAGTTAAATGAGGAGAACGAACGTTCCATTAGGGAGCTTTTCAGGCAGAAACAAGGGATGGCGGCTTATGCCAAATTGAATTTACCTAGAATTGACTCAGGGCTGGAACGTTCAGATGTAGTTATTGATGGGCTTTATTCCTGGGAAGAATATACCTTGCTAAAAACTTATTATGGAGAAGACTGTTGTGTGGTGGCCGTTTGGGCATCGCCAGGAACAAGGTATAGGCGGTTAACTACTAGGTCAAACCGATGCCTGACACCGGATAAAGCCGCTGGCCGAGACAAGGCTGAAATAGAGAATATTAATAAAGGCGGACCAATCGCTATGGCGGACTTTACAGTTATAAATGATAATTCTTTGGAAAACTTGAGGAAGGAAGCTAAGCGGATTATTTTTCAATTAAGATGAAAAGACTGAACAGACTAGAGATTGATGAGTATTTTCTAAAGATAGCTTTTGTAATAGCGGAGCGTGCAACCTGCCATCGACGCTACGTAGGAGCAGTGGCAGTAAGGGACAAACATATACTGGCTACTGGCTATAATGGCGCCCCTTCTGGCCTTAAGGACTGCCTGGAGCTTGGTTGTCTGCGGGATGAGTTAAATATACCATCTGGGGAACGACATGAGATATGTCGGGGCATCCATGCCGAGCAGAATGTAATCATACAAGCTAGCCTTCATGGTGTTAGCCTTGAGGGAAGCACTATTTACTGTACTCATACCCCGTGTGTATTGTGTGCTAAGATGCTGGTAAATGCTAAGATAAATCGGTATGTCAGCTCCGGAAAATATAATGACCAGTCGTTTGTTGATCTGTTCCAAAAAGGTGGCATAGCAGTTGACATAAAAAGGAAACCCTCATTTAGGATAATCTATCGGGAATAACTGCTTAACTTTGTTGAGCGTAATAAGCAGTTAATTTGTAGTGAGGTATAATATTGACGCTGCAGGATAGGGTAATTGTTAACCCGGTGGCTGGAGCCTATTTGACTCGCAGAGTGAGGTAATCTGTGAGTGACGGTATCTATATATTCTCGTATTGATAAGCGCCGTGGTAACCTTCTGTTTCCTGAGTGAGTCGTAAAAAAACAAGTTGTGCAATTCTGGCATTCTTCTGCAAACGAAATCCTTGAGGATTATGGACCACCATAAGGGATTGGGAACGGCCAGAGTAACCAGCATCCCATACCGCAGTATTCACCGTGACCCCGCAACGGAGCAGACTTGACCTAGGCGTGGCTAATGCCATAACATCTCTGGGCAGGTGGACAATTTCATTGTAGGTAACACTATAGGCACCGGGTATTAGGTCAATAAAATCCATTCCATCAAATACCAGTGGGGCCAAATTAGAAACTATCCTACGATTGTTATTTACCGTTACTTGCCCTGGTGACTGGAGTAGGGCCACCTCACGCAGGGTAAAGTCAATGCCGTTAGGTTGTACCTGTTCGTCAAGGTTAATATGGCCCTCTATTAGAGGAGGCTCTTGCTTTAGTAGTTGGCGGATATCCTGCTGGGATAAAATAGCTGTCATTTCTAGCGCTTACCCTTTATCAGAGTGTATGATATTTTAGCACACTGGTTAGGGTAAATATATAGTAGAGTTGACAGAATAGTTAAAAGCTTTATAATTTTAATAGGTTTTGGGCTAAACAAATAGGGGAGGAGTAATTATGGTAGTAAGAATAGTTACTGATAGTAGTGCCGATCTGCCTGGTCTATTGGCTCAGGAGTTGGGGATTACCGTAGTGCCGTTATATGTGCGTTTTGGGGAAGAGGTTTATCGTGACCGGGTGGATATCACTGAAGATGAATTTTATCAGAGGTTGACACATGATCCTGTCCACCCCAGTACCATTCAGCCTAGTCCACAGGATTTTGCCGATGTCTATCAGAAATTATCGCAGGAGGCTGATGGGATTGTATCTATTCACATCTCTAGTAAATTAAGTGGCACCTGTAACTCGGCATTGCAGGCTAAGGAGATGGTAGGAAATAAGTGCCCCATTGAGGTAGTTGATTCCCAAATACTGACCATGGGTCTGGGGTTGGTAACTATGGCTGCCGCGAAAGAGGCTGAGGCTGGAGAAAGTCTGCAGCGGGTGGTGGAGATGGTAAAACAGATTATTCCTAATATACATTTGCTTGGTCTCCTCGATACCTTGAAATACCTGTTACTGGGGGGACGTATTGGTAAGGCGAAAGCATTGTTAGGTTCGATATTGAATGTGAAACCGGTGCTAACACTCAAGAATGGGGAGGGGGTGCCGGCGGGACAAGGGCGCAGTCGTTCTAAAGGTATTGGG
>CAYFEZ010000015.1:0-12217 GCA_964342215.1 uncultured Dehalococcoidales bacterium
CACTTTCAATGTTAACTGGTTACAAAGCTGACTAGCAACCATGGCATCAATAGTAAAATAACCGCCCACTGGAATAAGCAGTATGTCTACCATACCTAACTCCATAACTTTATTGTCACCGAGCTGATGCCCCAAGTCACCGAGATGACAGACTCTTATGCCATCCACTTCAAAGCATAATATGGTGTTCTTACCCCTTAACTTCCCTTCGGTCTCATCGTGGTAGGTGGGGACACCTTTAAACTCTATCCCTTGAACTTTGGCGGTACCTCTGACCACCACTGGGTTACCCTTAACAGCAGCCGCATTGTTATGGTCAAAGTGGTCGTGGCTCGCCGTAACAATATCAGCCGTCTCTTTTATCGCACCATACCTCAATCCGGGCACGGTTCCGTAAGGATCGGTAACTATTTTGGTGCCGCTGTCTGACGTAATGAGAAAAGATGAGTGCCCTAACCACTTAACTTTCATATTTAATATCCCACTTTTTCGCTTACTTTTTAGCTAGAGAAAGAACAAGGTTAACCAAGGTACGTACCGATACCCCGGTAGCCCCCTTAACCAGATAGGTTCGTTCCCTATCACTCATACTGGTACCAGCAATATCCAGATGAACCCAAAGAGTATCACCGGCAAATTCAGCCAGAAATTGAGCGGCCGTAATAGCACCCCCATATCTACCACCTACATTTTTTATATCGGCGACATCACTCTTATTCTGCTCTTTATACTGCTCATACATCGGCATCTGCCAGATAAGTTCTCCAGCTTCAGTACCGGCTGCAATCACCTCGTTTACCAGCTCCTGATTATGGCTAAAAACACCACTGCATACATTACCCAAAGCTACCCAGCAAGCTCCGGTTAATGTCGCCACATCAACCAGAAGTTTGGCCCCAAGCTGGTTCGCATAAGCCAAAGCATCCGCTAAGATAAGTCGACCTTCGGCGTCAGTAGAGATAATCTCAATAGTCTTACCATTCATGGCGGTTAATATATCACCTGGTTTCAGGGCACTATCACCAAGCATGTTTTCCGCAGCAGGAACAATAGCCATAACATTAATCTTGGGCTTAAGCTGGGCAAGGGCACTTATCACTGCGATAACAGCTGCCCCGCCGGCCATATCCCCCTTCATCTCCGCCATTCCCTCTGACGGCTTTATCGAAATACCCCCAGAATCAAAGGTTATTCCTTTACCAATCAGTGCCACATTAGTTTCACCCGCAGTGTTCCCCCTATAATGGAGGGCAATGAGTTTAGGTGGTTGTCGGCTCCCTTGGGTCACCCCTAATAGTGCCCCCATACCTAACTCTTGCATCTGTTCTCGTTCTAAGATATTAAGCTCAAGCTTATAGGTCTCAGCCAACGTCGTCGCCGTCTCCGCCATATGCCGGGGAGTCATATAGTTAGCCGGCTCATTAACCATATCACGTGCTAGGTTAGTCGCCTCCGCCAAAATCTTCCCTTTATGGCAGCCAAGTTCTAAAAGAGAAATCTTAGTTTCATCAGCGTCAACCATAGTAAGTTGCTGGATTTCACCATACTCAGCTTCCTTAGTTATATGCTTACGAAATGAGTAAACACCAAGCAGGGCTCCCTCAGTAACCGCTTGAGCGGCACTTTCTGGGCTTATATTTCTTACGCCAGCTCCTTGAGCTACAGTAGTAATACTAACCACGCCCTTCTGCCGAAGTAATCGACAGGTCTCCGCTACCACCCCACGCACCCTATCCTGAGTTAGCTCCGGCTTTTTGCCTAGACCAGCGATCACTACCCGCTCTGCTGGTAACTTACCTAGGCTATGAATGATAGTAATCTCATTAAGTTTACCCTTAATCTCACCCTGGCTAATAAACCGAGAAATAGCCCCCGTCAAAATCCTATCGATAGTAGCCAAGTCACCATTAAGGCTTTCCCCTTCAAAAAAGTTTACTATGATAGCATCAGCTTCAACCTTAGTAATCTCGCCAGCGGTAACCCAAATCTCCACCTTAAATCTCCTCTCACCTACTAATAGAATCCGCCGCCCATGCTATACCCAATTCTTGCAGCTTGCCTAAAGTAGGTATGCCATCTTTATCCCAGCCAACCATAGCATAATAAGCATCTATCGCCCCAGTCAATTTCTCTTGGTCAATGCCAATCCCCTCCAAGGGACCGGAAGAGAAGGGAGTTAAAAATCGGCGTGGTAACTTGTCATCATCCCTCTTCATACCCTCACGAACATTAAAGAGACGGCTCATATTAATACAACGCTCGCCTACCTTCATTAATTCCCATACCGTAGTATTCCACCCCGTGATGTTTGATACTAGGTCAACTATTTGTTGCGGGGTTACCGGCACAAAGTTACAAAATACCAGGCAATTAAGCACGTGTTGCCACAAACTCCCGTAAACCAGCATCCTGACCTTGGCCGGGCTCAAATCATGGGCTGGTAATGGCTCAAATATACCCATAGCTTTAAGTTGAGACGATACCCGTTTCACATACATGCTATCATGAATATTTTGGTTATGGTCGGCGCCGGTAGGTGATATGGCATAACCGACTCCCATTCCCATCTTCAAACGCGGTTCGTGCATTGGAATCTCCTGATTCTTGATGTGCAGAGCAAAGTTCTCAGACCCCTTACCAAACACTTTGGCAGCCCGTGCTACCCCCTCAGCCAAGACTCCGCCAATACCTTCCCTCTTAGCTATCATCTCTACCAGTTGAACCATTCCCTTCTCATTGCCGAAGTTGAGTGTTAACCCCCCAGTATCCTCCTCGGTGAAGATACCTCGCTCAAAACATTCCATGGCAAAAGCGATACTGGCTCCGGTGGATATGGTATCTAGCCCATAGGCATTGCACAGCTCGTTACCCTTAGTAATTGCTTCCAGGTCATCAATACCGCAATTCGAACCTAATGCGGCTAGAGTCTCATACTCGGGACCTCCATAGATAGGGTCGACATGATAGGGGGCCCCTACGGCTACCTCCGGTTTACAGCGGATGGCACAAGCATAGCAACTTCTCCGCCCTACCAAAAGACTATCCTTTAGCGTTTCTCCTGAAATTTTCTCGGCTCCCTCAAATGTACCCTGCTGGAAATTGCGAGTCGGTAATCCCCCAGAGGAACTTAAAGACATAAGCCCTCCAGCAGTACCAAACTCACTAAGGCTCGCCGCAGCCCGATTATTTCTTACATAATCTCTAAACCACTTGGCAAAAGAGCCGAGAGCTGTAGTATCAGACAAGGTTACCTTTTGATGCCCCCTAACAGCAATAGCCCTTAAATTCTTAGACCCCATCACGGCGCCCATACCGGTACGACCGGCGGCATGCGACAAATCATTAACTATGCACGCATAACGAATTAAGTTCTCCCCGGCTGGGCCTATTTGGGCAATACGAATACTGCTATCGCCTAATTCCTCCCAGATAAGTTTCTGGCATTCAGCGGTAGTTTTGCCCCAGAGGTGCTTGGCACCTCTTATTTCTACCATACCATCGTTGATCCAAAGGTAGACAGGAATTTCAGATTTACCATCGATAATTATGGCATCATAACCAGCCTGCTTGAGCTCAGCCCCCCAATAACCGCCAACCTCGGCATCACCGTAGCCATTTGTCAGTGGCGATTTTGCCCCGACACTATTTCGGCCACTGCCCGATATGGGGACTCCAGTAACTGCCCCGGTGGCAAAAACTAGTTTGTTTCCCGGACTTAGCGCGTCCTCACCGGCAGCTAACTCCCGAAGCAGAAAAAAGCTTATGAATCCCCTACCACCAATGTATTGGCGGTAAAAATCCTCATTAGGCTCATCCACTGATATAGCATGCCGAGATAAATCAACCCGTAGTATCTTCCCATTATAGCCATCCATATTCGTCTTTATAATCCTCCTTCAAATTTCCCCCTTACAAATTGGTGTTTAGAGCTAAATCCAACGCTTCACCTCACTAAAAATTATGTCCGAGCCCAAGGTAATATCCATAGGATTATTCACCCCATGGAGATAATAACTACCTTATCAACCGTAAAAATACCAACTACCCCAAGTTTTCAGATAAAATACCTCGTCAGTCGACTCTTTCTCCTTTATCCTTTTGCCGGTCGCCGAAGATAAAGTCCTTTTTGGTTTTCACCTTTACCCAAGCTGCTCTAGCAGTCGGGAAAAATTTTAAACCGATTAATAACCCGAGTATAATAGCCAAGACAGTTGCCAACATTGACTGCGTTGTCAACCATATTATAAGAGGCAGAAATACGAGACCAATACCCATAGATAGAGCCACGTTACGAGTGAAGGCGAAGGGTAAAGAAATAACCCCAAGTAGAATTAAAAACCCGTACCAGTAGCCGTAGACAGGCAACAGGACAGCCAGGACCCCGAAGGTAGTTCCCATACCTTTACCCCCGCTGAATTTCAGGAAGACCATCCAGTTGTGACCAATCACAGCGGCCAATCCGACAAGCATAACAAATAACGTTGGCACCACTAATATCCAGTAGGCAATAGCTACCGCGGCCGCCCCTTTACCCAAATCAACGATACCTACTACCAAGGCAGGTTTAACTCCCACCTCCAGATAGGTATTCAAACCACCCACGTTACCACCACCCAACTGGCGAATATCTTTACCCATAGCTAAACGAGTGGCTATATAAGCTGTAGGAATAGAACCCAATAGATAACCAATAACTATAGCTATGACCTCGTTTACTACCATCTAACCCTCATTATAAAAAGCCAGAGCTAAGGTTCCGGTACCGGTAGCATAGCCCATTACCGGACTAAACTCGGTAAGCCAAAGCTCAACACAATTAAATTCAGATGAGATTCGCTCCCTCAGCTTTTCGCCTTCTTCCCGGGCATAGGCATGCATCACAGCAACATGCACCTGGTTTTGCCCCACTTTACCTCTCATTATCTTAAGCAATCGCTCTATGCCCCGATCCCTACTTCTCACAACGCCGGCAAAACAAATCAACCCTGAGGAACTGGTAAGGATTGGTCTGATGTTAAACAAAGATCCGGCTAGGGCGGCTATTTTGGGGACGCGACCAGTACGGTAAACATAACGGATGGTATCCAAAAAAGCGATAAAAGTAACCCGGTTTCTCATCTCCTCAGCAACTATAACTACCTCATCCAGACTCTTCCCTTCCTCAGCGGCTCGAGCTCCGGCCAAGGCAACAAAACCTTCAGCCGCCGTAACCGTCAGAGAATCCAGTACCTCTATGTTGGTGTGAGGAAGCTCGGTCTTAGCTTGTTCCTTGGCAACACAAGCCATGTTATACGCGGTACTGATCTTTGACGAAAGGGTAATACAAAGGATGGCTTCCGCTCGATTGCTTGCTTCATGGTAGGCCTCAAGATATTGTCTAGGCGAGGCTGGTGAGGCCGTAAAACTTTCCGGATTTTGCAAGAATAGCTCATAGGCTTCGGCTGGGGTTATATCGATCCAATCCCTGTAGACCTTGTCACCAAAGTAAAAGTTAAGCGGCACAACCCCTATCCGGTACTGCTCCACCAGTTCATGGGTAAGGCATGCTACGGTATCAGTCACAATAGCTACCTTCGTCATCAGAACGCCTCCTGCCACCGCGTCTCAAAGCGCCGGTAACGTAGCTCATTAATAGCCTATTTTCTTAAGCGAGTGGGTCAAGACTCCGGCTATCTCTACCTCACCTTAAGCACGCGTTGGTTGAATTATCAGATTCATGACCGACAGAAAATCCTGCCATTGCCCCCTTTTTTCTACCAAGCTTAAGCGACCTCTATCGGTAATATAATAATACTTTCTCTGCTGGCCGCTGGGTAGCGTCTGCCACTTGCCGATAATTAGACCGGTCCTTTCTAGGCGATGAAGTGCTGGATAAAGAGTGCCTTCCCTGAACTTGAAGTAGCCATTACGCCTGCCCATAAGCTCTTTGATAATCTGATAACCATATAGCGGCTGTTCCGCAATTAAACAAAGGAGTAAGGAATCAGTACTACCTTTTATTAACTCATGCCTTTTCATTATCTACGTTAACTCTCTTATCATAACGTATCGAGCCTTTGTGTACGAAAACTATAACAGTATTACTATATTTTTTCAATATGATTAAATAGGGTAATGGACACCGCAGACGGGTTCTGGACTTCCAAAGAGGCTTGACGGTCAAATTCAAGCGGCCTATAATCGGGTACAGGCGTGAAAAATGGATATGGCAATATTAAAATGGAAATCCCCAGTTCGTATATTGAGGAAATGAAAGATTATAAAGAGGAAGGAAACCCAATGAATAAAAACCGTGTCTTTACTGAAACTGAATTAGAGGAATTGGGGAAAAGAACGGTGGACCTTGTTTGTGGGGCTATTGATGCCGGCGACAATGAAAAGGCCAAGAAACTAAGCGAGCGAATGCATCGCGAGTTTCAGTCAATGCATGACGTCTACGTTACCTGGTTCACCGGTGCCCTAAGCTACATCTATGAACATTACGGGGATAAGGCTCTCTACGAAGCTATGCACCAGAGCAGTTCGGTATGGTTCAAGCCAATAGTTGAATCGTATGATAAAACCGGTGACTTTCGTCATCAGGTGGTAATGCTTGCCCACGGGTTGGCGGGACATCTTCAACCAATGAAGGTTGAGGAAGACGATGAGAAGGTTTGTATAACGATGATGCCCTGTGGGAGTGGTGAGCGATTATTCCAAGCAGGGGGCTACGAACCTCCAAAGAATCTGAGCATTGTCAAAAAACCACAGCCGCTGACATACGGTAAACCTAATTGCCCAATCTATTGTGCTCATGAAGCAATGCTGGAGATTCTACCAATAGAGTGGAGAGGTTATCCGCACTGGGTATGCTTCCCGGCTGAGGGATTTACCAGCGGAGGCTGCCGCTTCTGCTTGTATAAAAACCCTGAGGCTATACCCGAGGAAGTTTACACCATGGTGGGAAAGAAAAAACCGAAGTCATGATATTCCTCATTTAAGGCATTAGAAAAACCTCTTTTTAGGTTTAACCCCCAGCTAAAAATTCATAGATGGGTTATCCAGGATAATCATCATTTATTTATCTAAACGAGGTTAAGCCTATTCGCCTGCTCAATTACCTCAGCTCCTACAAACAATGAACCGGTAACACAGATGAGGTCTCTGTCCCCGGCTAAAGCCCGGGCCATGGATAGCGCCGTCGGTACGTCCTCTGCTACCTGAGTTTTCACTCCGTGTTTGGCAAACTCAGTGGCAATGAGCACTGGCGCGATAGCCCTAGGATGACGAGAACGAGTGGCAATTACTTTACCAAAAAGGGGGAGTAACTCCGAGATTGCTCCCGCGATTTCCTTGTCAGATGACGCCCCTATAACTAAGATAGCCAGGTCAAAACTAAGATATTGCTCTAGAGACTGCCTCAGTTTCCGGACGGCGTCGGGGTTATGGGCGCCATCAACCACTAGAAGCGGGTGGTGGCTGATAATCTGGAATCGCCCTTGCCAGCTTACCCGGGCTAGACCGTTAAGTATCCCCTCCTTTGAGACATCAAAGCCCTTTTCTGCTAGAACCTCAAGGGCAGCCACTGCAGTGGCTGCATTAGTTAATTGGTACTGACCCAACAGCGGGATGGATAGTTCATAACTATCCATCCTTCCCTTCACCCGAAGTTGCTGCTGGTTCACAGTAAAACTGGTACCTGTCCAGGTAACATCACTACCCACCCTAACCAGTCTTGCCCCACGATCGAGACAGGCATCCTTAATTACTCTATCCGCCTCATCAGGCTGAGGGGAAGTAACCACTACGCTACCAGGCTTAATGATACCGGCCTTTTCAACAGCAATCTCCGACAATGAATTCCCTAACACCTCGGTATGGTCAAGGCTAATCGAAGTGATAATACAGACCTCAGGTTTTATGACATTGGTAGCATCAAACCGTCCCCCCAACCCTACCTCCAACACCTGAAAGTTAACCTCCTTCTCGGCAAAGTGGGCGAAAGCTAGTGCCGTTAACAGCTCAAAGGTAGTCAACCGACCGTAGGTGGCTTTCTGGTTTACCACCTCAACCGGTAGCTGAAGCCGTGTCACCAGCGCGGCAAACTCCTCGTCGGATATTAATTTCCCATCAACCCGAATACGTTCGTTTATGGTGTGCAGATGGGGTGAAGTATAGAGACCAGTAGTATAGCCTGAGGCAATAAGAACCGAGGTTACCATAGCTGCTGTGCTTCCCTTTCCATTGGTGCCGCCGATGTGAACTGACTTGGCTTTTAGTTGGGGGTTACCTATCTGAGACAGCAGTTCCTTAGTACGCCTCAGGTCATAGTTATCTGGAGTATGAGGCACCACCTCGTAGTCCATATAGCTAAAGATATAGTCTAGAGCCTGTTGATAATTCATTTCTATCAATCTTTTTTCAAGCTACTAAAAATTATATCATTACAGAACAATCATCAACAATCCTGAAATTACAGACTGAAAGTTTATGATTTGACGCTCTATTATATGGCTGATATTATTAATCTGTTACGGGAGCAAGATGAATTTCATTGACAAGCTGAAGAATGCCACTCAAAAAAACGAGAGCTTACTTTGTGTTGGTCTTGACCCTGATCCTGACCTAATCCCTGAGAAGATGGGAGTATTTGAATTTAATAAGGCAATCATTGATGCCACTTCCGACTTGGTTTGTGCCTATAAACCGAACCTCGCTTTTTATGAGGCTCTAGGTTTTGATGGACTTGATGCCTTAAATCGTACGGTTGAATATATACCGGATGACATACCGGTAATCGGCGATGCTAAGCGAGGTGATATAGGTAACACCGCTAAAGCTTATACCAAAGCTCTCTTTGTTAACTTTAACTTTGATGCCGCTACGGTAAATCCATACTTGGGCTTCGATTCAATAGAGCCATTTATTCAGTATGAAGATAAAGGGGTTTTTATACTCTGCCGGACATCAAATACGGGGGCCGTTGATTTCCAGTCTCTCCATTGTGAGACAGGAAACGACTCCCTGCCTCTCTTTGAGCTTGTAGCCCTTAAAGCCAAAGCATGGAATATACACGGTAATATCGGTCTGGTTGCTGGTGCCACCTATCCCGAAGAATTAAAGTCAATTCGGCAAAACCATCCCGATATGCCCCTGTTAATACCAGGCATCGGTACTCAAGGAGGAGATTTAGCCACAATTGTCCGCTACGGAGTTGATGCTCGGGGAGAGCGAACGATCATCAATTCGTCACGGCAGATTATATATGCCTCACGGGGAAAAGACTTCGCCCGGGCCGCCCGGCGGGTTTCTTCTGAGCTTAGAAAACAGATTAACTATCATCTGGCTATGCTGGCATCAGATAATGACGCGAGTAGATAAAAAGAATGGCAATGGCGATAAAGCTTGGCGACGTCGTCCGGCTTAAGAAGAAGCACCCCTGTGGCAGCTATGAGTGGCGGGTAGTCAGGATCGGTGCTGACATAGGAATTAAGTGCCTCAAGTGCCAACACCGCGTCCTGCTGGAGCGGGGTATATTTGAGCGTAGGGTTAAAGCTGTTATTTCGGAAGTAATAAATGAATATTGATTGGATTCGTCAATAGTAAAATACTCAAGCGCTTCGAGGCAATACGACGCTCTCTTTGTTGTTACTGACAGGTTTTAAGAATAAGATAAGTATTGAGGCTACAATACTCGTTATCCCACAAATTAAGAAACCCAACTGATAGCTACCGTATTTATCAAACATGTACCCAAGTACAACAGGTCCAATAGTAGCACCAATAGTCGCAACAGAATCAACGACTCCAAAAATCACCCCATGAGCCCGTAACCCAAAAAATTCAGCCACACTTGGTGATTGCATTGCAAAAGCACCTCCATAACCCAAACCAAAAATAACACTAAACACGTAAAGCATCCACAATTCTTTAGTCGGTAACAACCAGAAGAAGGCTATTGATAAGATAATGAAACAAACGAAAAGAGTCGGCCTGCTTCCAATTCTATCACTAGCACTACCGAATACAATTCTGCCGACAATACTTACCCCTCCAATAATAGATAAAATATTTACTGCAGTGGCTATTCCCAATGCCATATCTGTAGCATGGATAACAATATGCACTAGAATGGCATACACAGAGAATCCGAAAAGGAAGAAAGCTCCCCCAAGCATCCACAGTTGTTTCGTGCGTATTGCTGTTTGAAGCGATAATTCTGTCTTCCTTACGCTTAAGATTCCTTTCTCCGGCTCACTACCACCATCTGGCAATAGTCCTTGAACCAAAGGGTCCCGTCTAAGGAAATAGGCAGCGGGAGTTATTAATAATAGTGACATCATGCCCATAACGATAAAAGTGATACGCCAATTATAGCTTGTGATGAGCCACCCAGCTAATTGCGATATGACCATAGTCCCACTCCCTATTCCAGATAAAACAATCCCCGTCATCAAGCCCCTTCTCTCAACAAACCATCTCGCTACGGTAGACAATGTTGGGATAAAATATGCAGCAAAACCTGCTCCTATAATCACTCCAAAAAATGCATATAAATGCCAGACAAAAGTTATTCGTGACATTAAGAAATAGCCAAGACCAAAAAATAGTCCGCCAGCAATAAGAAGTAGCCTTGGCCCAAACCTGTCGTTTAATCGGCCTGCGCCGATGGTCATAATTGCATATATTAAGAAACAAAGTGAGAAAGCTCCTGATGTCATTGCCCGCGTCCAACCAAACTCCACCAGCACTGGTTCCAGAAAAACTCCAAAACTATTGATTGTCCCCAGACCAACAAACATGACGACAAAGGCAACGGAGACTATAACGTAGCCATAGAAAAGTTTAGGTTTATTGTTCTTAATCATGTATTAATACTTTTCGTAAATGAGTAAGTAAATGAAATTTACTCATAATATTTAGTTATGAGTATTGATATCTTCCATGCTAGGATGCAGAGAGGTAATTGCGGATGCGCTGGTATTTGGAATACCTGTAAGTTCAGCACCAGCCGTAGGCAATGGAGTTGCGGTATCTACTGCTTTAGTTATTTCTTCTGTTATTTTTTCTTCGACGGCGACATCTATACCCGGCAATGGCTGAGCTTCAGATGCACAGCCTACAAGTAGGAGTATTAATCCTGCTAAGGAGACAACTACTATCAGTTTCATATGAACCCATTGCCTGAATTTTGCTATCTTGGTATCCTTGTGGGGTGGTAATAAAGCTATCCCCTGGATAACGTTCCACGCCTTCGGGTCTAGGTTGTTAACCTTATACTCACCTTTAGATGTCTTGTGTTAATATCTTGGACTATAAATAAACTAAGGGTGGTGTAAATGTAACAATCAGCCAGATTACACACTCACGATTCAGATTCGCACCGGACTCGTCTCTTAATTAGAGACGCCCCACCCCAATAAGCTCACTTAAATTTTCTATCCCCTCTTTTTGCATAAATTGCTCTATTCCTTCTAGGACATCAAGCGAAGCCTGGGGATTAGTAAAGTTGGCCGTACCCACCTGGACGGCGCTGGCACCAGCCATGATGAACTCGATAGCATCACCGGCGGTAGTGATGCCCCCACAGCCAATAACCGGTAAGTCAATAACACTTGCCACCGCATATACCATATACAACGCCACCGGTTTTATGGCCGGTCCGGACAGACCTCCGGTTAGACTGCCTAATAGTGGTCTGCGTTTGGGGATGTCAATGGCCAAACCCTTCAGGGTATTGATTAAGGCAATGGCATCGGCGCCGGCTTCAGCCACTGCCATTGCCACCGTAGCTATGTCCGTGGTATTAGGGGTCAACTTGACTAGTATCGGCAGGGAAGTAGCCGCTTTAACCGAAGCGGTTACTTCCGCGGCTGATTTTGAGTTTACCCCGAACTCAGCCCCGCCGGCTTTAATATTAGGGCAACTAATGTTTACTTCAATAGCACTAACGCCAGCCACTCCGTCCAGTTGGCTAGCCAGCTGGACATAATCATCAATCGTTTCGCCGGCAATATTTACTATGACGGGCACACGCCAACCAGCCCAGATTGGAGCCTTTTCTTTAATTAACGCCTTGACGCCGATATTCTGTAACCCAATTGAATTGAGTACACCAGAAGCGGTTTCGGCCAACCGTGGCTGCGGGTTTCCGTCTTTTGGTTCAAGGGTAGTACCCTTACACACGATAGCCCCCAGCCGCTGAATATCAAACATTTGGCTATATTCTATACCATAG
>CAYFEZ010000016.1:0-12038 GCA_964342215.1 uncultured Dehalococcoidales bacterium
CTTTGTGCGCCGGCCTATCCCTTTGTGGTAGTTATGCTTGCCCAAATCGGCTTGATAGCTGCCTTGTGCTCCAATGCTGCCGAGATTTTCAACTTGAACGAGAGGATTCGATGACTGTATTAATTACAGGAGGTGCAGGTTTTATAGGTTCTCACCTCACTGAACGTCTTACTCAGATTGGTTACCAGGTGAGGGTGTTGGATGACTTGTCAACAGGTCATAAAGAGAACATGAAAAGTTTCATCAACAAGGTGGAGTTTATTCAAGGGTCATATGGTAACAGGGAATTCTTAAAGAAGTTATTAGACGGTGTTGATTTAGTAATACATAACGGGGCGTTTCTGGGAGTCAAGCGGACGATCGAGAATCCATGGCAAGTGTTAGAGATAAATAACTACCTCAACCACGTGTTTTTTGATGAGATATCGCGGTCTAATGTTAAAAAATTAATTTTTGCTTCTTCTTCGGAAGTCTATGGTGAACCTGTACAGTTACCCGAGAAGGAGAATCAGCCATTAAGAGCTGAGACACCGTACCAAGTTTGTAAGAGGCTATCGGAAACATACTGCCAGATATTGTATGAAGAATTTGGTATTGACACGTGCAGTTTGCGGTATTTTAATGTCTATGGCCCCGGGCAAGCTTCTACTCCCTACGGATTCGTTATTTCTATATTCTTGTCAAGGGCAATGAGGGGTGAGCCGTTAATAGTATATGGTGACGGCACACAGACTCGTGATTTTACCTATATATCTGACGTGGTGGACGCTAATCTTTTGGCTATTAAGAAAAAAACCAGAGGGGAAATTTTCAACATTGGTTTCGGAAATGAGGTGTCTATCAATGTGCTAGCCAGTAAGGTAAGCAAGATAACAAATAAGAATCTAGATATAATATATGTGGATCCGGTTCAAGGGGAGATCAAGCGCAGATGGGCCGATATTACCAAAGCCAGAGAACACTTAGCCTATAACCCGAAAATCGCATTAGATGATGGGCTAAAAATGACATTTGAGGGGGCCAGTGGATAAAGATATTTCTGGTATGGTTGAAGATAAAAGTGCCCGGGTTGGTATACTGGGCATCGGGTATGTTGGACTACCTTTGAGCATTATTATTGCCCGGGCCGGTTATAAAGTATTCTGTGGTGACGTGAACAAGGAAAAAATTAGCCTGCTTAACCGTGGTTTAAATCCGCTACCAGAGCTTAAAGAGATGGACGATAATGAGCTGAAATGCTTGGTGGAAACAAAGCAGATTGTAGTCACTGACCCCGATACTGCAGCCGCTAATAGCGATATCAAAATAATCTGTGTGCCCACACCCACACTCAACGATAACAGCCCCGACTTAACCAGCTTTAGATTGGCCGCTCAAACTATTGGTAATTCACTGAAAATGGGTGATTTAGTTATAAATGAAAGTACTGTGGCTCCCAGTATGACCCGTACGATTACATGCAAGATCTTAGAGGGAAAATCCGGGTTTAAGGCAGGGCGCGATTTTTTTGTGGTAGCATCCCCTGAACGCGTTGATCCGAGTAGTACCACACATACCCTAGAGACGATTCCGAAAATCGTCGGTGGTATTAACGATGCTAGCACTTATTTGGGAAAATTATTTTACCAAAAGTTTATCGAAAGAATTATCCCGGTCTCTTCTCTGGGAGCAGCCGAGGCCACTAAGATGCTGGAGAACGCCTACCGTGCTTTGAATATAGGTTTTATCAATGAATTCGCCAGATTCTGCGACGCTTGTAATATAGACATCACAGAAGTGATAAAGGCAGCTGCGACGAAGTGGAGTTTTCAACCCCATTATCCCGGGATAGGGGTTGGGGGTCATTGCATTCCTGAGGATCCATATTATTTAATTTCCAGTGCCGAAGCGGTCGGGGTAGAGTTAAGTGTATTACGGGATGCGGTACGCTCAAACGAAAGTATGCCCTTTTATGTTTTTGATTTACTCAAAAAAAGTTGTGGGGAGATGGGGCTGGAGTTAAGGGCAGCACAGGTAGTCCTGTTCGGTATCTCCTATAAAGGAGATACCCGTGATATTAGAAAGAGCCCGGCGCTAGTCCTTCAAAATATTTTAGAGCAGCATGGGATTGGCACCACAATCTATGACCCTCTGTTTACCGAGAAGGAATTGAATGACATGGGTTTTAAACCATATAATCTGGAAAAGCCACAGTGCGATATCATTGTAGTTGGTTGTGACCACTCGCAATTTAAGACATTCGATTTCAAACGGATAAAATCCTTAAAGCTAATTATTGATGGTAAAAACATCTTGCCGAAACAGGATATCCCAGTAATTGGTATTGGAACAAATTCGAATCTCTGGAGAGAAGATGCTATCGGTCATAGTACCCGCATATAACGAAGCGAAGAAATTGTCGGAAACTATTAGGGAGGCGGTGGATACTTTGGAGAGCTCTAATCTGGAGCACGAAGTGATTATAGTTGATGATGGCAGTAAGGATGATACCTATGGTAAGGCATTATCCATTACTGAACAGTATCCTACGGTTAGGGTTTTTAACTACGAACAGAACCAAGGGAAGGGATACGCCTTGGAGTATGGCTTCCAGTTTGTGCAGGGTGACCTAGTGCTCTTTCTGGATGCCGATTCAGAGTTGCCTCCTTCTCAGATACCACGATTTCTTCAATACCTGCCGGCAGATGGTGTTGACATACTCATCGGTTCCAAGAGGCACCCACTCTCTCAGGTAGATGTTGCCTTTAGCCGGAGATTATTGAGCAAAAGCTATAATGTCATAGTAAAGTTACTCTTCAACTTGGACGTTACTGATGTCCTTGTAGGGTTAAAGCTGTTCCGCCGGCAGGTTCTAGAGCAGGTTTTACCCAGGTTATCGGTGCGGAGATATGCGTTTGATGTGGAACTCTTGGCTATTGCTCACCAGTTAGGCTACCGCATTATGGAGGCACCAGTGGAGTTAAGCTATAGATTCAGCTCTCAAATTGTGATAAAGGGTACTTGGCGTATCTTTCTTGATACCATAAATATATTCTACAGAATGAAGGTATTACATCGTTATGGGAGGAGGTGACAGATGATAGTCGCTATCATCGGTGCTGGCTATGTCGGTTTGGTTACTGGAGCTTGCTTGGCTAGTCGCGGGAATGATGTATTCCTTGTTGATATAGATGCCCAAAAAGTGGCCGTAATAAACCAGTCCCAACCACCACTCCATGAGGAAGGGCTTGAGCCACTACTACAAAGTTCAGTGGGGAAGAATCTAAAAGCAACCGTGGACGTAAATGAAGCCGTAACTGGTGCTGACGTAGTTTTTATTTGTGTTCAGACCCATTGTCAGGATAATGGGTCTATAGATTTAACTCATATAGAACAGGCAATAATCGGTGTCGGCGAATCTCTTAAGAATAGGCAGGGGCATCCGTTGGTGGTCATTAAGAGCACTGTTGTTCCAGGAACCACGGAGCAGGTGCTACTTCCTGCTTTGGAAAAAAACTCTGACAAGAAAGCCGGAGAGGATTTTGGAATTACGGTTAACCCCGAATTCCTCAGAGAGGGTAGAGCAATAGAGGACTTTTTAAATCCTGATAGGATAGTTATCGGGGAGTTGGACAAAGATGGTGGGGACGTGCTGTGCCAGTTATATCGTGATTTTAATGCTCCTGTACTGAAAGTCGATCTTAAAACTGCCGAAATGATAAAATATGCATCTAACGTTTTTCTCGCTACTAAAATTAGTTTTATCAATGAGATAGGGAATATCTGTAAGAAGCTCGGGATAGACACCTACAGGGTTGTTCAGGGAATGAGTCTTGACCCCAGGATTTCCCCTCAGTTCCTTAATGCCGGGGTGGGTTTTGGGGGCAGTTGTCTCCCGAAAGACACTAAAGCACTCATTACCGCTGCACAGGCATTGGGCTACCAGCCATCCTTATTGCAGAGCGTCATTAAGGTCAACGATGGGCAACCATTAAGACTGGTGGAGCTGGCAGCAGGAAGGGAAGGTGAACTTTCTCAGCGAAAGGTAGCCGTCCTTGGTCTGGCTTTTAAGCCGGGGACCGATGACATGCGGGACTCTCCGTCTATAAAGATTGTCAATGAGCTCTTACGACGGGGGGCTTTGGTCACAGCGTTTGACCCGGTGGCTATGGATAATGCCAGAAGCATCTTCGGCAAAGAGATAGATTATGCCACTAGTGCCAAGGACGCTGTCTCTGATGTTGAGCTGGTGTTTATAGTCACCGAATGTAGTGAGTTTAATGACCCAGTTCTCTACCGGGGGAAAAAGGTTTTTTGCGGAAGAAGGGTTATTACCCCGAACCAGATAGACGATGATAATTATGAAGGAGTATGCTGGTGAACCCAAGAGTATCTATCATTATCCCTTGTAAGGAGATCGGCGATTATGCTTGGGAGAGTATTGAGCACTGCCTTAAGCTAGACTACCCTGATTTTGAAATCATGGTACTACCCGATGGAGAATTAGGCCATAATATTCCAAAGGTAAAGATTATTCCTACTGGGCCAGTTGCACCAGCAAAGAAGAGAGATTTGGCCGCCGATAAAGCTGATAGTGAGTTTTTGGCCTTTATTGACGATGATGCCTACCCAGACAAATTATGGCTCAAAAAGGCAATGAGTCACTTTCAGGATGCGGGTATCGCTGCAGTAGGTGGTCCTGGGATTACTCCTGAAACCGACGGATTACGACAAAAAGCTAGTGGTCTGGTATTTTCCTCTCGTATAGGCAGTGGGGCTAACAGCTTTAGAAATACCCCCAAAAAGCAGATGGAAATTGATGACTGCCCCAGCTGCAACTTTATCATTAGAAAATCGGTATTTCAGCAGGTAGGTGGGTTTGATACGCATTTCTGGCCTGGCGAGGACACCATGCTTTGTCTGGAGGTAACTAACAAGCTCCACAAAAAGATAGTTTACGACCCTCAAGTATTGGTCTATCACCACAGGAGAAAGCTCTTTAGACCGCATTTGAAGCAGGTGTGGAATTATGCATTGCACCGGGGTTACTTTGCAAAAAAATTCCCCGAGACATCGCTTAGATTATTCTATTTTTTCCCCTCTATTTTCGTACTGGGAATTATCTTGGGAATTATAACGTCCTTCCTTAACCCGGTAACCAAGTGGATATTCTTATTAGTCCTTACCATCTATTTGTTACTGGTACTGATATCCAGTCTTGAATCGAGAAATCTAAGGATAGCTCCCTTGGTATTCTTGGGCGTAATTGTTACTCACCTGACCTACGGTGTTGGTTTTACCAAAGGTCTTATCACCAAGGAGCTTGAACGATGAAGATTGCCATTTCCTATCCTCCGATTGAAAGCGATAAGGGTGTTGCTGAGATAAGCCAAAACCGACAATTTAACTGGTTTAACAGTCCCACCTACGTCTATCCCGTAGTTCCCGCTTATGCGGCGACAATGTTAAAGGAGAATGGCTACGAAGTTTTTTGGGACGATGGTATCAGCGAGGAATTAACGCTGGTTGAGTATATGAAGAGAATATCCAGAGAACAGCCGGACATTATTGTGATGGAAACAAAAACTCCGGTTATTAAGACCCAGTGGAAAATAGTTAAGGAGCTAAAAAAAAATATAACCAATGTTAAAGTAGTTTTGGTGGGCGACCATGTCACTGCTCTTCCTCAGGAATCCTTTGATAAATGCGGAGTAGATTACGTATTGACCGGTGGTGACTACGATTTTCTGCTGCTTAATTTATGCCGGTACTTAACTAAAGGTGAAACGCTTGAACCGGGTATCTGGTATAGAGAAAACGATGAGGTCCGAAACACGGGTAGCTTCCAGCTAAATCATGACTTAAACAGTATGCCATTCATTAACCGTGATCTGACAAAATGGTGGCTTTACAGCGAGAAAAACGGTAATTATAAGGATCTACCCGGGACTTATACCATGTCCGGACGGGACTGCTGGTGGAATAAGTGTACCTTCTGTGCTTGGACTGTGCTCTATCCACAGTTTAGGGTTCGGACGCCGGAGAGCGTACTCGATGAAATCGGGATGCTTATTGAAAGGTATAAGGTCAAGGAGATATTTGATGATACGGGCACATTCCCTGCCGGAGAATGGTTGGAAGATTTCTGCCAGGGGATGATTGAACGAGGGTATAACCGTAAGGTGAGAATTGGCTGTAATCTGAGGTATGGTAGACTTAACCAGGAACAATACTCCTTGATGAGGAAGGCTGGCTTTAGATACTTACTTTTTGGGCTTGAGTCCGCTAGCCAGAAGACTATTGACCGGATAAATAAGGGGATAAAGGTAGCCGACGTTGTCGATGGGTGTAAAATGGCCAAAAAGGCGGGACTAGAGCCGCATCTGACGGTGATGATAGGTTTTCCTTGGGAAACAAAAGAGGATGCTATTGGCACCATCAAGTTAGCTAAAGAAATATTTAGGCAGGGCTTTGCCGACACACTGCAGGCAACCATAGCCATACCATACCCCGGAACCCCACTCTTCAACGAATGCCAGACAAGGGGATGGCTGGTTACGCAGGATTGGGACGATTACGATATGCGACAACCGGTAATGACAACACCGATGAGTGAGGCAGACATAAAACAGGCTACCCAAGAACTGTACAAAATATTTTTCTCAGCGAGGTATATATTGAGGAGATTGGTCTCAATTAGGAGCTTAAGCGACGTTAAGTTTATTAGTCGTGGAGTTAGAAAAATTTTAGGGCACCTGAAGGATTTCGATGCTCAGAATCGGGTATCTAACCAGTAGAGTAAAGGAGGCATTATTCTCATGAAAATACTCATAACCGGTTCGAGTGGTACTATTGGTACTAGGTTGTTTGAATGCCTTTTACCGCAGCACGAAGTCGTTGGAGTTGACATAAATCCAAATAAATGGAATCCACAACTTCAAGCCCATACCATCAGTTTAGACTTGAGAAAAAGCGAGGTATTGAATAGCCTGCCCAAGGATTTTGACCTAGTTATCCATCTGGCAGCCAATGCTCGGGTTTATGAGTTAGTCAAAGACCCGCAGCAGGCTCTGGATAACATGATTATCAATTTTAACGTGCTGGAGTTTATGCGGGGAAATGGCATTAGCAACATAATTTTCGCGTCTTCGCGGGAGACCTATGGCAACATAATGGGAGATAAAGCTATACCAGAGGATATCGTCAGGCTGGAAAACTGCGAGAGTCCTTACGCGGCATCCAAAGTAACCGGTGAGGCTTTAACCCACGCGTACAGTAAAGTCTACGGGATGGACTTTGTCATCGTGAGGTTCTCCAATGTCTATGGTATGTATGATGACTCTGACCGAGTGATACCGCTTTGGATCAGGCAATGTTCTAATAGCGAGGATATTATTGTATACGGGAAGCAGAAAGTGCTCGATTTCACTTATATCGATGATGCCATGGTGGCGTTAACCGGGATGATAAGCCAGTTCAATCAGGTGAAAGGTAATACGTTCAATATAGCCAGTGGGGTAGGGGTAAATCTTTTGAGTATTGCCCGCCAGATAAAAATACTCCTCAAAGCTAACAGCCACATTATAGAAGATGATAACAGACCGGGGGAGGTCTGGAAATTTGAAGCCGATATCTCCAGAGCCAGAAGTCTACTGGATTTTAGGCCCGAAATCGATATTGAAGAGGGATTGCAGAAAACTGTGGACTGGTATGCGAAACACAGCTTATAAGGAGAATCATGGAAATAGAGCATCCCGCAATATCAGTCATTATCCCTACCTTTAACGGAGAAAAGAGAATTCCCGATTGCCTGGAAAGTATCGTTAATCAGGACTACCCACGGGAAAAAATAGAGATATTGGTGGTGGACGATAATTCAACCGACCGAACGGTGGAGATTGCTAGCAGATACGGGGCGCGGATTCTTAATAATGGTCACCGTAATATTGAGCGGGGAAAGTCTATCGGGTTGGAGCAGGCTAGAAATGAGTTTATTTTTTTCATTGACGATGACAACAGGTTGCCGTCGACTGACTGGTTGACTGGATGTGTTAAGGCAATATTAGTAAATCCAGAGGCTACCGGAGCCGAGGCTATTTATTTTAAGCATGATAAAGACGATCCCGCCGCCAACCGATACTGTTCATTATTCGGTATCAATGACCCTTTAGCTTTTTATCTTAACAGGCGTGATAGATTGATGCAGACTGAGCGTCATTGGAGATTACCCGGAAAAGTGCTCCGGGATGAGAAAGACTACTTTTTAGTCGAATTTAATGAGAATAACTTGCCCACCGTAGGTTCACAGGGATTTCTTATCAGGAAAGACTTGCTGCTGAAAACTAACAATAAGCCATACCTGTTTCATATTGACTCTAATCTGGAATTGGTTAAAGCAGGCTACGGTAAATACCTGATGATGAAGCAGGATATCATCCACCAACACTCGGACACTATCGGCCATTTTCTTAGCAAGTCGCGCCGAAATATGGCTCTCTTTCTCCAGCAGGCCAGTTTACGTACATACAAATGGAAAACAAGTCGGCTAAAGTTGCTACTGACCATTCTTGTCATGCTTACGGTAGTCAGACCATTATATGACAGCCTAAGGGGCTTCATAAAAAAACCTGATATCGCTTGGTTTCTGCATCCTGTTCTTTCTTTGGCTACGGTTTTCAGTTATGGGTTTACGGTAATTATTTGGTATACTAAGAAGATAATAGCCGTAATTGCAAAGGCAACCCGAGTCAAATGATTGATGTTATTCTCATAAATCCACCGAATTCATTTCCAGTAGATGATACGGTTATACAGAAAAGAAAGGGGTACAGCCTGTATCCGCCAGCGGGGATCATGTATGTCGCCGCTGCTCTGGAGAACAACGGGCTGAAGGTGCAAATTATCGATGCCGTAGCTAGTGGTGATTCAGTAGGTGGCATCTTTGAAAGCATCGCGTTGAATAACGTGCCAATGGTGGGTATATCGGCAACCACGGCACAACTTCGGGGAAGTCTACAACTGGCTACTAATATTAAGGAACGGTTCGATAATAAGGTGTCCGTCGGCATTGGTGGTCCCCATGTTAGCGCCGACCCTGCTTTTATTGAACGCTTTAGTGCATTTGATTTTGCTCTAATTGGTGAGGGGGAGAAGACTTTTCCGGAACTGGTAAGAGCTGCTAGGGAAGGGGAGCAAGTTAAAGGGGTTTACTACGGTGAACGGATCGAGGATCTTGATTCTATAGTTTTCCCCAACAGACGCCTCATCAACAGTGACGATTATTATATCGAACCGTGTGGAAAACATTTTGCCACCGTCATCACTATCAGAGGTTGTCCATTCAACTGTAGTTATTGCAGTAACCCGGTAGGTGCACGCCACGCCAGATTCAGGTCACCCAAAAATGTAGTCGATGAAATACAACATTACATTAGAGAATTTGGTATAAAACATATCCTGTTCACCGATGATACCTTCACCCTTAATAGGAAACACGCGGCTGGGATATGTGAAGATCTGATAAGTCGCAATATAAAGATACTATGGAGCTGTGAAACTAGGGCTGGTCTGGTTGATCGGGAATTACTGGAACTAATGTACCGGGCCGGCTGTCGTGAAATATCATTTGGGGTGGAGAGTGGTAGTGAGGAGATTCGGCAAAAGGTTCTAAATAAGAAAGTGAGCAACACTGATTTAATCACTGCCTTTACCGAGTGTCACCGGAGGGGAATTGACGCCCATGCCTTCTGTATACTGGGTGTACCTGGCGAAACTAAGGAAAACATGCTTGAAACTCTTGATTTCACAAAAAAAATCAAACCTGACGTCTTGGGTCTACATCTCACTGTGTTATTTCCAGATTCAGCCCTCTATAAACAGGCAATAGAGGAGGGGAAAATACCTGAAGATGTTTGGGATAAATATGCCAGAGGGGAAATAGAAGACCAGCCCATTTATATTCCGGACGGTTTCTCCAGACAAACTATGGAGACGATGCAAAAGAGCATTTACTTGCGATATTATTACCGGCCGGCCTACCTGGCCCGTCGCTTTTTGAAGGATCTTACCCATTTTTCCAGGCTCAAGCATGATTTGGGGCTTGGGATTGCGCTGTTGTTCTCTCCCCGAACGAAAACAGGTAGACCGTAACAATAAAAGGAGGTAACGTCCGTGTCGTTACCAGAGCTAGACTTAATTCTTATCTTAACCGGTGATATCTATAAAGAACCTAAAATACCTTTTCCGGAAAAAATAAATTGGGACAATTATATCGAAGTGGCGTCCCAGAATAAGTTTCTATATCACGCTACGGAAAAATTGTTAGAGGACAAACGTTTGACCCTTGATCCTGGGGTATATCAGCACATCTTGGAGTTAAAGAAATTGGAACAGGAAAAGTTATCCATGTTTCAAGGTACTCTTGAGGTGGTAGATTCCATTATGGGTGATGAGCCATTCTTGTTATCTAAGACATATCGGGTATTCCCGTACGTTACCCACGATGTGGACTTGATTGTTACAGATTTAGGTAGAGTGAAGGAGTTGTTTGAAAAAAATGGTTACAAGGCACTGCCGAGTTCTTATCCACGTTCATTGGAGACACGCGAGAAAGGGCTTTTGGACATAGAATTCTGGGAGAGGACTACTACGGCAGGGCCAATGGTTTTTATGGATGATAGTTTATTGTGGGAGAGAAGTCGTGAGATGGTTGTGGGGGGGGTTAAAACCCAAATTCCCTGTGTGGAGATTGATATATTGACGTTTCTAGCCGATATGGGCTTTCGCTTATATGAGATTTTGATTGGGGATATGCTCCATCTGTTTCGGGTGGCAGCAGAAGCAGACTGGGAGCTTATGGCAGAGCAGGCGAAAAAACACCGGTGGCTTGAGCAGTTCCATAATGGAGTTGCCGTCCTGAATGGTTTCCATCGCCAGCTTTACCAAGAAGCCAGTCCCATGGAAAGGTATTGCCCAGCCGTGGCTCAGGCCAAATTGGCTTTACCCTATATAACCCCATTTCCCCAGGTCACCAAAGCCCTAGTACGGAAAGGGTGGTTTAACCTCGTAAAGCTGGTGGCTTACTATTCGGTAAGATTAAAGAAGTACCCCCGACTACACAAGTTTTACATTAAAGTGGTGATGGGTTATCCTGAGACTCTTTTCCTGAAGTACATTTACCATTAATTTTGGAGTAGGAGGATAATTATGGCGGCTATCAGTGAAATTACGTGTAAATCAGCAATCACTTGGCATTCAAATAAGGGCTATGTACTCCAGTCGCTCCGGGGTATTAGATCCTGGCAATCCCTAAAGTATCTTTTATCGACGCTGTGGAAATCCGGTGTCGCTAGGGCTTCGGCTAAATCTTACAGTGTGAATCCTTATGCAGGCTGCACCCATGGCTGTACTTACTGCTATGTTGAGTTTCAAAAAGGCATCCGCCACTCCGGAGAAAGATGGGGCGATTTCGTTGATGCAAAACTAAATATAGCGGATGTTCTTACCGAACAGATAAAAAATATCCCTCGCGGTGAGGTGTTTGTCGCTTCCGTTGCTGATGCTTATCAGCCCGTAGAAGCAAAGTATAAGCTCACTCGACAGGTTATTGAAATTCTCCTCTCAGAAGGTTTCGGAGTTACGGTGCTCACTAAATCGGCACTTGTGACTAGGGATATAGATATCCTCAAACATCCACGCTGTAAGGTAGGCATAACCGTAACGGTTCCTGACGATGAGATTAGTTGTAAATTAGAGCCAGGTTGTTCCAGTACCAGCCAGAGGTTGGCAGCTCTGCACAAGTTACATGATAGTGGGGTCTCTACTTGGGGTTATATTGCGCCCACTATTCCAACGTTTACGGACGAGGGCGACAACATTGAACGGCTAATCGGGGAATTGGCAAAATGTCAGGTGGCTTTCGTCGCTTCCGATACCTTTAATCCATTCCCTTCTAGTTGGTTGAGGTTTAGAGACTTTCTAAAACATGAATACCCTGAGAGAATGGAAGCGATAAAAGAAGCAATTTTATTAGACAGATCATTCTTCACCACCACTCAAGA
>CAYFEZ010000017.1:0-11630 GCA_964342215.1 uncultured Dehalococcoidales bacterium
TTACTGAGGTTCATTTGGCTATGCTTGATCCAAATCCTATGGTTTCGGGGCGAGGAAAAGCTGAACTGGAGAGAGAAGGCCTTATGGTATACGTGGGTGAGTATGAGGAAGAAGCTAAAGAGGTTAATGAGGCCTACACTAAATTTGTTACCACCGGTATGCCGTTCGTTACGGTAAAATATGCCGCTAGTCTGGACGGTAAAATTGCCACCAGGAGCGGTGATTCTAAGTGGATTAGCGGTAGTGAAGCCAGAAAGTATGTGCATAATATGCGTTCTACCGCAGATGCTATCATGGTTGGGGTGAATACCGTTTTGGCCGATGATCCTCATCTTACTACTAAGTGTTGTGGCGGCAAAGAAGGAACCGCTAGGAAGCAACCGCTCCGGGTAATTCTGGATGCTAAGGGACGCACCCCACTAACCGCTCATGTATTTAGTGAGCCGGGCAAGACACTACTGGCTCTCAGTGAATCGGTTGGGTTGGAGGAGAAAATAGCTTTTGCTCAAGTCGGTGCGGAACTGCTTGAATTACCTTCAGAAGAAGAACTGGTGGATTTAGGAATGGTGCTAAAAGTATTGGGTGAACGTGGAATTACTAGTGTGTTAGTTGAGGGTGGAGGGATTCTTTTGGGATCTCTGTTTGATGCTGGGCTTATTGATAAGGTTGTTGCTTTTATTGCTCCTATTATTATTGGTGGGAGAGATGCGAAAACGGTGGTGGGTGGTAACGGGGTTGATAAAGTGGTAGACTCGGTTAAATTGGAGCGAGTTAGAGTGGAAAAGTTTGGCGAAGATTTGATGGTTAGCGGATATATTGGGGGGTGAAAGGTGTTTACCGGTATTATCGAAGCGGTTGGTAGGATTACTTCAGCGGTATCGGGAAAGCTGGTTATCGAGGTTAGCCCATTGCTCACGGGGATGGAACTTGGTGAAAGTATTGCGGTTAATGGAACTTGCCTGACAGTAACCCACTTTACTACCGCTTCGTTTTCGGTTGAGGTAACGCCAGAGACAGTGAAGCGGGGTAACCTTAGTTTACTTTCGGCTGGGGATGGCGTTAATTTGGAATGGCCACTAACTCTAGGCGGTCGTTTAGGCGGGCATCTAGTGCAGGGGCATGTGGATGGTACCGGAAGGGTAGCCTCGGTTACTTGGGATAAGGGGACAATGATGATTAGACTTGAAGCTGTTCCTCAAGTGATGCACTATGTGGTGGAGAAGGGTTTTATCGCGGTTGATGGGGTTAGTTTGACTGTTGTTGATTGTGATACGCGTTCATTTCGGGTTTCTGTTATTGACTATACCCGGAAGCATACTATTCTGGGTAGCAGGCAGGTGGGTGACCTGGTTAATCTGGAGATAGATATTATTGCTAAATATGTGGAACAACTTAGCCAAGCCCGCTCTGACGGTATAACCATGGATTTACTACAGGAGCATGGGTTTCTGGTTGGTTAATTTTTAATTGAGGATGGGTAAGCATGAGTTTATCAAGTATTCCGGAAGCTATTGTGGAAATAAAAGCTGGTAAGTTTGTTATTGTGATTGACGATGAGGATAGGGAGAATGAAGGTGATCTGGTAATAGCTGCTGAAAAGGTTACCCCCGAAGCTATTAACTTTATGGCTATGCAGGCTAGGGGGTTGATTTGCCTGCCTATTATTGGTGAGCGGTTGGACGAATTGAATATTCCTCTAATGGTGGGGGAAAATACTTCAAACCACTGTACCGCCTTCACCGTATCTGTTGAAGCGAAACAGCGGGTAAGCACTGGGATTTCAGCATCTGATCGGGCAGAGACAATAAAAGTAATGATCGACCCGTCTACTAAAGCGGAGGATTTAGTCCGACCGGGACACATGTTTCCGTTACGGGCTAGAGAGGGTGGTGTCTTGGTGCGGGCAGGGCATACCGAGGCTATAGTTGATTTATCTAGGATGTCAGGTTTATATCCCGCCGGAGTCATCTGCGAGATACTAAGTAAAGATGGTTCTATGGCACGGTTGCCTCAACTCGAGGTATTGTCACAGAAGTATGGGTTAAAGATTGTGACTATAGCCGACCTTATTGCCTATCGTCGCCGTCATGAAAAACTGGTGCATCGGATAGCTGAAGCCAAGCTACCCACAAGCTACGGGGAGTTTACTGCCGTTGCCTATAAAAGTGATATAGACCCTGATGAACAATTGGCTTTGGTAATGGGAGATATATCAACTGAGGAACCGATATTGGTCCGCGTTCACAGTGAATGTGTTACCGGTGAGGTCTTTGGGAGTCTTCGTTGTGATTGTGGTGAGCAGGTTGTTCTGGCAATGCAAAAGATTGCTGAAGAGGGGCGGGGTGTTTTCCTGTATATGAGGCAGGAGGGGCGAGGCATTGGTTTCCATAATAAGATTCGTGCTTATGCCCTTCAGGATAAAGGACTGGATACCGTGGAGGCCAATCTATCTTTAGGCTTTGATCCTGATCTGCGTGACTACGGGATAGGTGCCCAAATACTGGCAGAGCTGAGCTTGCATGAGATTCGCTTGCTTACCAATAATCCTAAAAAGGTGATTGGTTTGGAAGGCTACGGGCTAAAGGTGGTTGAGACGGTGCCCATTATTACGGAGCCCAATCTTTATAACCGTCATTACTTAGCGGCAAAACAAGAAAAAATGGGACATTTATTAGAAATACCTAACTCTACCGATAATTAAGGCGGTAAAAAAATGAGGAGGAAGCAATGGAAAAGTGTTACGAAGGTATGTTACTGGGGAAGGGGCTGAAGTTTGGGTTGGTTATTTCCCGCTTTAATGAGTTTATTAGTCAAAAACTACTTGATGGGGCACAGGATGGCTTGCGGCGTCACGGTGTTAACCAGGAGGATATAGAGATTGCCTGGGTACCGGGTTCATTTGAAATTCCACTAATCGCCCTGAAATTGGCCCAGACGAAGAAATATGACGCTGTTATATGCCTTGGTGCGGTGATTCGTGGTGGCACACCCCACTTCGAATACATTGCCGCTGAGGTGACTAAGGGCATCGCTAAGGTGGGTTTAGATACCGGGCAGCCGATTACTTATGGGGTCATCACTACTGATACTCTGGAGCAGGCTATTGAGCGGGCCGGAACTAAAGAGGGTAATAAGGGTTTTGTCGCCGCCATGAATGCTATAGAAATGGCTAACCTGGTCAAGGGCATCAGCTGATCTTCTCAAAAGGATAATAGCAGCACTCGTAAGTTTTCTTTACTCGGTAACCTTATAGACTATGTCGCCCCTTCTCACCCGTTCTTTGACTTTTATGCCAACCGCGTCTCCGGCTTTCGCCTGCTCAACATTCGTATTGTCGATTTGCATTGAGCTAACGGTGAATTCCATATCAGTAGTGTTGCCTTTGATATGGATTTTGTTGCCCACTGTTAAAGCCCCTGTTAACCCAATACCGGCGACTACAGGATGGGCAAAGAAATCGTCCACATGTCCGATTGTTTCTTCAGGCATTTGAGTGCCTCCTTGTATGTGTAGTAGGGAATGCGTTATTTACCTCTAAAAAATAGTATAATCGTCTAGAGTGTGTAAATCAATATTTACTGAATATTTTTTGGGTAAGCTTTTTTTATTTACTCTTTGACATAGTATTGCTTGCCACCTATAATTGGGCTGGTTATAATTGTCCGGAGGAATAAATTTTGACAGATGAAGATAGGTCCGCTATGGTGGATCATGATCAAGTGCTGGATATTGAGCGCGTTAAAAAGCATTTGGATATGTTAGACCAGCGCTTAGATAATATTGACTCAATGGTTTCAGCTATTGCTGAGCGGGTAATGAGTCAGCCGGTCGCCCTCAATATAACTTGTCCCAGTTGTGGTAAGAATGTAGAGATCGCTATCATAGGTAGTGAGAAGCCAATAAAGTAGCTCTGCTGACAGGACGACCTGTGCTGGCTAAAATAGTGTTGTATTTAGGAATTATTTGGTATAAGTGACTAAAGGATTATAGGTTGACAGAAGGGAGTAGTGCCGTTTGGCTGATGTAGTGGGTGGTGCTACGGAGAGCTTTGAAAATTTGTTCAGACAATTTAATAAAAGGATGCAACAGGAAAGTATTGCGGCTGAGGGACGTTATCAAGAACACTATGGGGAGCCGTGTATCAAGTGTAAATGTAAGGAGGCAGCTAGGAGACGCAAGAGTGAGCTACTATTGAGGAAGTAGATAGTTCCGTCTTTAGTGTGAGTGAGAATGGAAACAGGAGATAGCCATAAAAGCCGAAATTCTAAAGATTCCCCATTAAAACAGAAGCTAACGGATGACCTTAAGCAGGCTATGAAGAGTGGGGATAAAAGGAGGCTTTCAGTTATCAGATTGGTGATGGCCGCTATTCAAAATGCTGAAATTACCAAGCAGGCTTGTGTAGATGACGGTGATATTATTGGTGTTATTGCCAAGGAGGTTAGACAGCGTCACGAAAGTATTGAAGCCTTTAAATTGGGAAATCGCCAGAATATGGCGGTTCAGGAAGAAGTGGAACTAGCTATCCTGCAGCCGTATTTACCGCCGCAAATGACCCGTGGGGATATTTTAACTGTCGCTCGTCAGGTTATCAAAGAAGTGGGGGCACAGGGGCTCAGTGATAAGGGAAGGGTTATGCCTAAACTCATTACTCAGCTTAAGGGGAGAGCAGATGGGCGAGAGATAAACGCAGTAGTGACCGATTTGTTACAGAATGTCTAGTATCCATTTGGCAAAATACGGACCTGCGTTTGCCGAGACGGATAATACACAAAGTATTGATTTTGTCGTGGTCAGTTCCGTAAGGAAAGAACACTTGTCCATAATTACTCCAATGATCTCTAGCTCCTTCCCACTTATTGCTGACACTATAGTAGTGGATTTATACTGGGGGAGAGTTTGTGCTACAATATGATTAGTCCATTGTATCTGAGTTATAAGGTATGTAGTTATGAATGGAGGAAGAGTTTGAATGGCTAGTGTTGAAGAGCGAGCGTTAATTGCCCCGTGCGGTGCTTTTTGTGGTCGGTGCCCGCTATATTTAGCTCGTACCGATAAGGCCATGCGCCAGAAGATGGCAGACCGGCAAGGTATTCCGCTGGATAAAGTAGTAGTTTGCGCTGGTTGTCGACAGTTGCGGGGAAAGGTGAAAGTGGCCGGAGGGGATCCAATTTGTCATACTTATGCTTGCGCTGTAAATGATCGGAATCTGGAATTTTGCTATGAGTGTGATAATTTCCCATGCGCTAATTTGCTCCCTTGCGCTGACCGGTCTCGGGAAATCCCGCATAACCTGAAGGTTTATAATCTGGTTCGTTTGCAGAAAGAGGGTGTTGACGCCTGGCTGGAGCATTACCCGGACCGATTGAGGCGTTACTTCCAGGGTAAGAAGTCAAAACCCGGTAGCGCCAGCGAATTGTAGACGGGATCATGTTTTTCAATTCTTTTGTGGTTTTCCTCAGGAATTAACAATCGGCACATATGTGAGGCTATGTTCAGTGTTCTGTAGTGCCGCGCCTTTTTTCGTTATAAATAAACCGTCTGGGCTTTCAATAGCGCTAAAGCGGAATCTTTGCTACAATTGTTTATGAGCCGCGCAAATGCATAGAGTAGAAGTTTACCTGAAGAGCCACCTGCCGGACGCCAGAGGGGTTGGTCTGGTTAGGGATATAAAAGATCTTGGTATAGCTACAATCTCTGCTGTTCAGGTAGTGGATGTATACTGGCTGGATGCGGATTTACTCCCGGATAAGCTGGACTTGATTTGTGGAGAGCTTCTGGCTGACCCGGTAACTCAGGAGTACTGCTGTTTTACTTCTTCAACCGGTACTAAGGGGTTAAGTTATTTTAGTACCGGGGAGGTTGACAAACAATCTCACACTATCGAAGTTACTTACAATGCCGGTGTTACTGACCCTATTGAAGACACTATTCTGAAAGCAATCCGAGATCTGGGGTTGAGTAATATCAGGGCAGTTAAAACGGCCAAGCGCTATTTGCTACAGGGACAATTGGATGAAAAGCAACTAGAAGTCATGTGCAGCCGACTTTTGGTAAACCCGATTATCCAGCACATAGTTGACGAAGAGCATATTGTCTTTCCGGAAAACCCCCGGTATAAATTCAACTTGAACTATATAGACCTTTCGGGATTGGAGCATGCTGGCTTGCCCGAGGTAAATCAGCAATTTTGGTTTACCGAAGATGAACTACAGGCTATTACGACTTATTTCCATCAACAGAGGAGAAACCCTACTGATGTTGAGTTGGAGACTCTGGCCCAAACTTGGTCTGAGCACTGTGTCCACAAAACATTTAAGGGTACAATCAAATTTGACGGGTTGACTATAGATAACTTGCTTAAGAGTACTATTATTAGAGTTACTGAGGAGTTACGGAAACCGTGGTGCCTTTCTGTTTTTGAGGATAATGCCGGGGTGATTGATTTTGATGGTCATTGGGCACTGTGTTTTAAGGTTGAGACACACAACCATCCCTCTGCGGTTGAGCCTTACGGGGGAGCGGCTACGGGCATAGGCGGAGTCGTTCGTGACCCTCTTGGTACCGGTCTAGGAGCTAAGCCGATTCTAAACACCGACGTGTTTTGCTTTGCTCCGCCTGATCTTCCCTATGAAAGCCTACCCAAAGGAGTTTTGCACCCACGACGTATTCTCAAAGGGGTTAGGGCCGGGGTAGCTGACTATGGTAACCGCTTGGGGATACCTACACTTAACGGTGCCATCATATTTGACGAGCGCTTTGTGGCTAACCCACTTGTGTTTTGTGGGACATTGGGATTACTTCCCAAAAGCCTGGCTCAAAGGGGTAAACAGGAGCCGGGCGATTTGGTAGTATTGGTTGGGGGTAGGACCGGACGTGACGGTGTACATGGGGTAACATTTGCTTCGGGGCAGCTCACTGAAGAGTCAGGGGCGGCTGATTATAGTTCGGTTCAGATTGGTAATCCTATTGCGGAGAAGAGACTTATTGATGTGCTTCTTCAAGCTCGGGATCGTGGGCTGTATTGTAAGATAACCGACTGCGGGGGTGGCGGGCTTTCCTCAGCAGTCGGCGAAATGGCTGCCGAAACCGGAGTACGTATCTATCTGGATAAAGTTCCGTTAAAATATGCCGGACTGACCTATGCCGAAATATGGGTGTCTGAATCTCAGGAACGAATGGTATTAGCGGTGCAGCCAGGCTGCGTTGAAGATCTCCTAATCCTATTTGCTGCCGAGGATGTGGAGGCGGCAATCATTGGTGAGTTTACCAATGATAAAAAACTTCAGCTTTTTTTTCAGGGAAAATCGGTGGGTAACCTTGATTTGGAATTTTTACATCAGGGTCGACCCCAGTTGTGGAGAGAAGCAGTATGGGATCGACCACAGCATACCGAGCCTGATTTTGTGCAGCCACCGAATTTGGATGAAGCGTTACTTGAAGTTCTTGGTTCGTGGAACGTGTGTAGCAAGGAATGGGTCATACGCCAGTATGACCACGAAGTACAGGGAGGCAGTGTTCTCAAACCCTTGGTGGGGAAGGATAATGACGGACCCGGTGATGCTGCTATTATCCGTCCTATTTTAGAATCTGATATGGGTGTCATCGTCTCTAATGGTATAAACCCAAAATATGGGAAGATAGACCCCTACTGGATGGCGGCATCAGTTATTGATGAGGCATTAAGACAGATTATAGCTGTTGGCGGTAATCTAAGGCAGGTGGCGTTACTGGATAACTTTAGCTGGGGTAATACTGATCGTCCTGACACGATGGGGGCCCTGGTTAGGGCTGCACAGGCTTGCTACGATATGGCGAAGGTTTATGAGACTCCTTTTATTTCCGGTAAGGATAGTCTCTATAACGAGTTTGGCTTTGAAGGTAGGACTATATCTATTCCCCATACGTTACTCGTCTCGGCGGTAGGTGTGATGGAGAATGTGAGCCGAGCGGTATCGATGGATTTTAAGGAAGTTGGTGACCTAGTTTATATTGTTGGTACAACGCAGAATGAGTTGGGAGGGTCTGAGTATTTTAAGATTCACGGTTTTATCGGTAACAGTGTGCCCAAGGTGAATCCCCATCAGGGGAAGGAACTGATGGATAGATTAAGTGCTGCTACTGAAAAAGGCTTGGTCAGAGCCTGCCATGATTGTAGTGATGGGGGTATTGGGGGCGCTATTGCCGAAATGGCCTTCGCAGGTGGGCTGGGGGCGATAATTCACCTTAAGTCGATTCCGCTGGGCGAGCCGATAGAGCGGGACGATTTTATCTTATTTTCCGAATCGAACAGTCGTTTCCTGGTTGAGGTGCCGCTGGAGAGTATGGGTGAATTCGAGGAGATAATGGAGGGAGTAAGTCTGGCTGGTATTGGTCAGGTTACTGGTTCCGAATTTCTGGAGATCTATGGAGTTGATGGGAGGAGGGTTCTTAATGTCTCCTTTGATTCATTGAAGGAAGCTTGGCAGAGACCAATTCGGTGTGGATGAATGGCTACGGTTAGAACGTTAATACTGCGCGCTCCGGGGACAAACTGCGATAGCGAAACGGCCTTTGCTTTCCAGCAAGCAGGTGCAACCGCAAGCACAATTCACGTTAACCAGCTTATTCGACGGGAAAAACGGCTCGCTGACTACCAGATAATGGTTGTGCCTGGAGGTTTTTCATATGGAGATGATATTGCTGCCGGTAAAGTGTTGGCGAATGAGCTGCGGCTCAAACTTGGTGATGATATATTACGGTTTATTGAAGATGGTGGCCTGATTTTAGGTATTTGTAATGGCTTCCAGGTTTTGGTGAAATCCGGTCTTCTGCCAGATTGGTCGGATAGTGGTTCGCCACTGTTAACCGTGGTGGGTAATGATTCGGGTAGATTTGAGTGTCGGTGGGTAAATCTATCGGTGAATAAGGCAAGCCCATGCGTATTTACCAAGGGCGTAGACATTATGTATCTCCCTGTTGCCCATGCCGAGGGTAAAATTACTGTCGACCCAATGGTTTTGCCTGGGTTACATGTGGTCTTGCGTTATACTGATGGGAAGGGCGATAGCAAAGTGGGTTATCCCCATAACCCTAACGGGTCGGTAGAGAATATTGCCGGTATTTGTGATGCTTCAGGGCGTGTTTTCGCCTTGATGCCACATCCGGAACGTCACCTCAGGCACACCCAGCATCCCCATTGGACAAGGCTTGGCCTTCGGGAGTACGGCGATGGCTTTCCTATTTTCCGTAACGCGGTCAGGTGGGCTCAGGAGTTATAATTATTTATTCCAGCAATTCTTGAGAAATCGAGCATTTATAGTTGCTATTTCGTCGGCTGTTTTCCTTAATTGTATAGAAGTACGTTCCTTACCAAACAGGGCTACTTCTACATTCTTCCCGTTGTCCTTTACTGCTTGGAGGGCACCGACAAAATCATTGTCGCCAGCAACTAGGATAGCCACATCGTAATTATTCTTAAAACTATGAGTTATCATATCGGTTGCCAGTTGTATATCAACCCCTTTTTCATAAGGTGGGCTGTTTGGCCAATTATTATAAACCAGGCGTCCCAGACGTAGTTCTGTATACGGTATCGCTGCTACACCGGCAAAGAATTTTTGCTGGTCATGGTATCGATCTGGTTCTTCTCTCATTCCCACCTTGGCGTTATAATAATAGATTCTTATTAAGCGGCGCCTATTCAGGAGCTTATTGCAGAAATTACCTATATCTACGTCAGTTCTCTTAAAAAAACTCTTAAGAGAGTGGTATAGGTTACTACCATCAATAAATACCATGACTCTATCTGTTTTGTCTGCCATATATCACCACCTTTCTGTTAACACTTGGTATACCCGCAGCTGTGGCATTTGAAACATCCTTCCTCGTAGGCTAGTAAGCTGCCGCAGTCCGGGCATTGGCCAGCCATGTTTTTGGCTAAGCCGTAGTCTTGGGTGCTAGGCTTATTATCATCACTACCGATGTGTTTTTCAAGTACGCTGGCTATGGCATCGGCACAAGAGAGAATAGACTTGCCCTCTTCCCAGGCAATGGAGGGGCAGCGGATGCCGCGCAGTTGCCGCACTATCGAGGTAACATCCACCCCGGACCTTAATGCTAGGGAGATAAGTCGGCAGGTGGCCTCAAGCTGGGCGGAGGCGCAGCCGCCCGCTTTACCCAAGCTGGAGAAGACCTCACATATTCCTTGCTCATCTGAGTTTACCGTTACGTAGAGATAGCCACAACCGGTGGTTACTTTTTCCGTAATTCCGGCAGTTCTTTTTGACCTCTTTCTCGGGGTAAGGGTAACCCCATCTAGCTTCTCTGCTTTGCCTGTGCTCAATACCTGGGTTTCACGGCTTCTATCCCGGTAAATGGTTATCCCCTTTAATCCCTCCTCATAAGCCAACATATACACCTTGGCTATGTCTTCCTCGGTTGCTTCCCGGGGGAAGTTAACTGTTTTTGATACGGCATTGTGGGTGGATTTTTGGAAGGCAGCCTGCATCCTGACGTGCCCTTCGGGGTTTATTTCGTGGGCAGTGACAAATAGCCGCTTGATTTTTTCTGGGACGCTATCAATATCGCTGAGGTGGGCTCCATTAGCTAGATTCTGCATAAGCTCTTCAGAGTAAAAGCCCTCGTTCTTAGCCGCAGTCTCAAAATATGGGTTTACCTCTACTAGTTGGGCACCATCTAAGATGTTTCTGGTGTAGCTCAGGGCAAAAAGAGGTTCGATACCACTGGAGCAACCAGCTAGTATGCTCAGGGTACCGGTGGGAGCGATGGTAGTGCAGGAGGCATTTCTAATTTGGGGAGCATCGGGGACATCATAGATACTGTCGTTGAAGGCGGGGAAACTCCCACGCTCCTTGGCTAGTTCTACCGAGGCTTGATACGCCGTTTCATTGATAAAATGCATAACGGTATACGCCGTCTGTAGTGCTTCTTCTGAATCATAAGGGATGCCTAATTTGATTAGCATATCGGCAAAGCCCATTACCCCCAGCCCTATTTTTCTGGTTTTCCGGGTCATTTCGGCAATTTCGGGCAAGGGGAATTTATTGACATCAATGACATTATCCAGAAATCTGACGGCAAGCTTGACCGTTGCGGTCAGTCGGGGATTATCAATTTCTACGGTTCCATTTTTGTCTTGCAGCATTCTGGATAGATTGATAGAGCCCAGATTACACGATTCATAGGGGAGTAATGGTTGTTCACCGCAAGGATTGGTAGATTCAATATAGCCCAAGTTAGGGGTTGGGTTATCCTGGTTTATGCGGTCAATGAAAACAATACCAGGGTCGCCGGTTTTCCAGGCCATAGTCACGGTCTGGTCGAATACCTTTTTGGCGTTGAGCTTACCAGTTACCTCTTTATTGTGTGGATTTATTAGATTATAATTAGTGCTTGCCTTGACTGCTTCCATAAATTCACGGGATATGGCTACCGAGAGGTTAAAATTAGTAAAGGCAGTCGGGTCGTTCTTGGCGTCGATAAATTTCATAATGTCTGGGTGGGCTACATTAAGAATAGCCATGTTTGCCCCACGGCGCATCCCCCCTTGTTTAATGACATCAGTAGCCGTATCAAAAGCTCGCATAAAGGAAACTGGGCCACTGGCTACGCCTCCGGTAGAACCGACC
>CAYFEZ010000018.1:0-11409 GCA_964342215.1 uncultured Dehalococcoidales bacterium
AAAGTATAACAAACCCAGTCAGTTGGTTCAACCCCAACACCACCGTAGTTCTTGGCTAGGGCAACCCGACTCATGTAAATCCTAACCGGCCGATCCTTATTTTCACATACAGGGGCAGCATTAACACTACCGAAAGGGCACCGGAAATAAGCATTATGTTGACAATCTCGGAGATACTCGAGTGAAAGGCGACTATCAGGCCGATTTGAGCAAGCACGGCTACCATTAGGGGATAGGCTACCTTCGTTTGATTTAACGACAGTAAGTAATTCATCAGCAGGAATGAAATGGCCAAGAGAGACATCGCTCCGGTGTATTTGAGAAGGTATGGTGAGACTAGGGTATACTTTTCTCCAAAGAGCAAACTAGTGATGAACTGGGGGAACAACCAGTAAATTATAATTATCCCCCCGGCTAGAACCACAGTAAGGAGTATTGCCTTTAGCAACACTGGACGGTGGGCCGAGTTTTTCTCATAAAGCTCAGAGGTTTTGGGGAACATAGCTGTAGCTATGCCTCCAGGAACAATAAGAGCTACCTTACCCAACGTTGATATGACTGAGTAATTTCCGGTAACCTCCGCACCTAAGTAGTGCTTTACCAAAACAACATCAATGAAAGTCAGCAAGGTGAAAGCGGTAATGGCTAACATAGATAGAGCGGCATACGAATGAAGTCCTCTGATCGCAACCTTCTCGTTACCAACCTTAACTAAATCCCTAAGGAAAAACAGGGTTATGAAAACACCAATTAACTCAGCGATGACAAAGCCCAGTAAGCCACCAAAAACCCCCCACCCCAGATAAACAAGGAGAACACCAACGGAAAGCGCTAGGAGGGCGATGAGTGGAGTACTACTTCCGAGATGTAGAAATCGTTGAACCCCTCGCAGGATACCCCAGTTAACTGACAGCGCGAAGGCCAATATAATGGAAAAAAATAAAATAACGAGATACCAGTTATTATCTATATTAAGGAAATTTGAAATCAGGGGGGAAACCAGAGACAGACCTAGAAAACTGGTTAGGCCTATGACGAAGGCCCTCTTCAGGGAAAACCACCACAGGTAGCTTACCCTATCCAGTCTACCCTGAGCTTTGAATGTTGAGGCGAATTTGGTTACTGAATTATTAATAGCCGAGGAAAATACGGTAAGTATACTCTGCAGTGACAAAAGGCTATAAAGCGTTCCGTATTCGGCGGGGGTTAACATTCTAGCCATGGTGAGGTTGAACCCATATTTTAAGAGCCCTGCCATTAAGGCAAAGATGACCATCATGATCCCATGTCTAGTCATGTCATCGGTTATTATCTTAGCCCTAATTGAGGCTAACCAGTCGTACATCGCCTCCCCTATTTTACCGTCACTGATTTTGCCAGATTACGTGGCTTATCCGGATCTAAATCTCTAGCTACGGCCAAGTGATAAGCCAAAAGCTGCAACGGCACAATAGTTACTAGAGGATAGAAAATCTCTTCAACTGGGGGGAGCTTAATCCATTCATCAAAAATTAGTTCCTGATGGTCGGAAACCCCGACGACAAGGGCCCCGCGTACCTTAGTCTCAGCAATATTAGACAGCATCTCATCAAAGGTATAGTCACCAGGGCAAATAGCTACCACTGGCGTTCCCGGCTCAATTAAAGCCAGAGTTCCATGTTTTAGTTCGCCGGCGGGCATACCCTCCGCGTGAACATAAGCGATCTCCTTTACCTTTAGCGCCCCCTCGCCAGCGATGGCAAAATTAATCCCCCGGGCTATGTAATAAAAATCATTCTTGTCCTTGAGTTTCTCCGCTAGATCGGATAGCTTTTCTCCGTTATCACGAAAATTATCGTTCATCAGTTGAGCAATAGCTTCTATTTTTTCCACACCTTCATCAAGTTTATTGACCATGGCAAAAGCTAGGAGATAGAAGATAGTAAGCTGGGCTATAAAAGATTTAGTGGCAGCAACGCCAATCTCCGGGCCACAATTAAGGTAAAGCACCCGGTCACCCATTCTGGCCAAGGAAGAGCCAACTACATTAACTAGCGAAAAAACCGAAGCTCCATTATCTCTGGCTTTCTTAACTCCATCAATAACATCGGCTGTCTCACCACTCTGCGAGACGGCTATTATCAGTGTACTCTTTTCAATAGAATCAGAGAAATACCCGAATTCTGAAGCAATGATGACATCGCTAAACTTACCCGCAATTTTTGAGAATACATACCTGCCAATTAGGGCAGCATATCTTGAAGTCCCGCAGGCGGTGAATACTACCCGCCTTGCCCGTAGGATCTCCAAAGCGATCTCCATTATCAGATTCCTGTCCTGCATCAAGGCACAACGTATCGCCTGTGGCTGCTCAAGAATCTCCTTTAACATAAAGAAATCGTGGTCTCCCTTGGTAGCCCCCTCCCAATCCCAATCAACTTCCTTAGCTTCTCTCTTTAGCTCAGTGCCTTTATTGTCCAGCAACACAACCTTTTCCTTTGTTACCACGACACTTTCACCATCTTCGATGAAGATAACCCGGTTAGTCTCTTCAAGGAAGGAGAGGGCATCACTGGCAACAAAGTTACCTCCTGTTCCTAAACCAACAACAAGAGGGCTGTCCTTACGTGTAGCGACAATCTTCCCCGGTTCCTTTGTCGAGATAACCAGAAGGGCATAAGAACCCTTAAGCTCTTTAGTCACTCGAAGGACGGCTTCTTCCATGGTGGCTCCGGACTCCATATGCGCTTCAATAAGGTGAGGAATCACCTCGGTATCAGTATCAGAGATAAATTTATGGCTGGACCCGAGACGAGACCGCAGTTCTTGGTGATTCTCAATGATGCCATTATGGACTACCGCAATCTCCCGCCTGCAGTCGAGATGAGGGTGGGCATTCGTAGTAGTAACACTACCGTGGGTTGCCCAACGGACATGCCCAATGCCAACTTTTCCAGGAAGCCGGTGCATCTTGTGCCTTTCCGTCACCTCAGCCAGTTTACCAATGTCTTTCATAAGACAAACCTGACTATTGGAAATAGTAGCCAGACCGGCGGAATCATATCCCCGGTACTCCAGCTTGTTGAGGCAATTCAATAAAATGGGTGCAACCTCTTTATCACCGATGAAACTCACTATTCCACACATTTTAGTCGCTTCATCCTTTCGCCAGCTTTCTTGTTATTTCCTAACTAATCTTAAACTTATTCGTAATAGTCTTATGGGCTGACTCAACAACAATGATGCTATCTCGTTCGAGGTCCGCGGTCAGGCATACGTGAGACGAAACGATAGAATTCGGGCCGATTCTAATACCGGGCATAACGCTGACGTTGACTCCCGTCTTGCAATTATTACCGATTACAGAACCCAACTTATCCCGCCCACTATCTATTGGTTCGCCCTCTATTCTCACTGAAATATTCTGTTCATCAAAACGCCAGTTGCTAAGTACGGTCCCGGCACCAAAAGAACACCCCTCACCTATTATAGAATCGCCAATATAGTTCATGTGAAACTGGCAGCCGTCACCAATATAGGATCCCTTTACTTCTGTAGAATATCCTACTACACAATCCGAGCCAATATGGCTGTAATCCCTAACCAAGCTGTTAGTGCCGATTACGGAATTTGGTCCAATATATACCGGTCCACGTATTACCGTATTCTCGTAGACCCTAACATTATCACCGATGACTACTTTACCCTCAATTGTAGCTCTCTCGGAGATGTGCGCTGATGGTGAGATATACTTCGGACTTTGGTCCAGAATACGCCTTATCACAGTAAAGATGTGCCAAGGGTACTTGATAGCATTCCATGAGTCGGTATAAGGAACGACCCTGATTCGGTGCCCGTCTTTAGCCATAGTATCGATAGCACACTCATAGGCATCGTCCCTATCGGTCTGGATACGGGCCGCGTATTCGAGTACTGTCCTGGGATCGTTGTGTAGGTGTAGTAGTACATTTACCAAATTGGATGGCTCCCTCCCCCTCTCTGGCTTTTCCTTAATACTAGTTAGCTCCCCTTCCTCTCCAACAATAAGATAACCACCGGGAAAGTAATCCCTTACCTCATACCCAAGCAGGTAAGAAACCGCCGAGTTAGCCTGGTGAGCCTCGAGGAGTCTAGTATAGGCAGAACTCTCAAAGAAATCATTGGGATTGGCCACAATAACTTCCCCGTCCAGTAACGGACCGGCGCTCTCAAGAGCATTAGCAATCCCCAACGGCTGTTCCTGAATGGCTAGCTCAAATTTAATGTCAGGGGTGTTGGTCACCACCTCAATTATTCGGCTTCGGTTCCGATTGTTGCCAACGAAAATAAACTCGTTCAGCCCTGCCCTCTTAGCCATTTCAATCTGATGCTCTAAAAGTGTTTTTCCGAGGAATTTCAGCAAGAATTTATCCTCGGGTACGGGCAACATCCTCTTGCCAATGCCACCACAGAGAAATAATATCTTCACGACATAACCCTTTCCAAAACATCCTCTACAGCCCAAACCCCACTGCTAAGGAGAGTGTCTGTCTCAACTCTTGAGTTTGACTCAGCAATCAGTCGGATGGCTGGTTCCGTCCAACTAGCTCTGATAAGCATCCAGGAATCATTAAATTCCAACCTAACACCGTCCAGAGTGTTTAATTGGCCATTACCAAAAATATCGGCATTCTTTTCAATCTTTTCCATAACCACTGCCTTAAGACTATTAGAACAAGGAAGCTTCCTCTGTCCGGAGAAGAGCTGTGGCATCTCCTTGATCGAATCTCTAAGCTCCTCGCCATGTCTTATCTGGTTGAGTAAGGTAAGTGTAGCAAATATAGAATCCGGATAATAACCCACTTCCGGCATTATGTATACACCGGCTGGCTCTACCCCAATAGCAGCGTCAAGTTCCTGGGTAAGATAAGCCACGTTCACATCGCCGACTCTACCCCGCACTACTTCCACCTCCATATCCCGTAGCACCAGATCAAGAAGTCTGCCAGTCTCAACAGTGGTGGCTACTTTTCTCTTTTGGCTCCTCTCGACAGCCAATCGAGAAACAATGGTAATCAGTTCATCCAATCCCAGAAAGCCGTCTTTATCACAAAAGACGACTCGGTCAGCATCACCGTCGAAACAGACGGCAAGTTCGGCATTCTGTTGTCTAATAAACCTAACCGTACCATCGAGTGTATCTTGCTTAGGTTCCGGATTTCTCCCTGGAAAGAGTCCATCCGGTTCGTCGTTTATGGGTATTACATCAAAACCCAATAGGGAAAATAGTTCACTGGCTAATCCAGAAGCAGCTCCATTACCAGGATCAACAACAATTCTTAAGTTACGGTCAAAAGTCCCTTCTGGAAATTTGCTCAGCATAAACTGGAAATATCTTTCTTTTGTCTCTTGGCTCTGGTCAAGGCGACCAAGATAACCACTCCTGAACATATTTTCTCTGTATACTTTTTCTAAATCAGCCTCTTGTGCTCTGCTGTAACCAACACAATTCCCATTAAAAAGCTTTATACCATTATACTCAGGAGGGTTATGAGAAGCGGTAATCATAACCCCAGTATCGAAACTCATATCCCTAGTCAAGAATGCCAGTACGGGAGTGGGTAAAACCCCAAGGTCAGTCACGTCGATACCTGTAGAACGCAAACCACTGATAACCGCACTCTTTATGATTTCTCGACTTACCCTAGTATCAGTACCGATACAGACTTTGGAGTGTGGAGCCAGCGTAGTGCCTATAGCCTGAGCAATTACACTGCAGAAGTCTACTGATAAATCGTGTCCAACAATACCCCTAATGCCACTGGTCCCGAATAGGACATCATCACTTCTTAATCTCACGGTGCTTCTCTAGCAGTCATCAGCCCAACTCCACTTAATACGTATTCGTTTTACCTACGCAGAGCGGCTGAATCAAATTTAGAGTCTGTGTAATTATCATGAAACACATTTACTTTACCGACTCTTATATCCTCACATGCCCGCTGATAATGCTTCCAGTTGCCAATATCAATCAAATATTCATTGTGGCTGAGAATATAGCCAAAGATATCGATTCCTGACCTAATGAGTTCGGGAAAGATATGATGACCGAAGTCAGCGTTATCATTGTCTTGGATATAATCAAAGACACCTTTTTCTAGGATATAAATAGCGGCGTTTGTAAGTGCTCCCGACTTAGCCTCAAACGGCGGTTTTTCCACGAAGTCAATGATTTGCCCGTCTTCCCTCATTTGAATAATCCCGGTTCCCCTGGGATCATCGAGTGGCTGGACAAGTATGGTAGCAAAACTTTTCTTTAGCCTGTGGAACATTATCATTTTGTTGAGGTTAAGGTCAGTGAGGATATCACCATATACAACAATGAAGGTATCGTCAAAAAACTCTTGCAGTTTCTTAACCCCACCAGCAGTACCGAGAAGCTGTTCTTCTTTGGAATACGTTATTCTCATGTCGAACTTCGAGCCGTCACCGCAAAAGTCAGCTATCTGCTCACCGAGATGGTGAAGGTTGATAGCCACCTCACTTATTCCATAGGCTCTGAGCCAGTTCAGGACCAGTTGAAGCTGGGGGACTCCATTCAGTGGGGCTAATACCTTGGGCTGAGTATTTGTAAATGGTCTTAGCCTTACTCCATTACCGGCGGCTAATATCATAGCTTTCATTCACGTACCTCCAAACACTTTTTAAAAAGTGGACGCTAGTTTCAATTGCGACTTATTCAAAAAACTTTACCAACTCGCCATGAACCTAACGTACTGTCGAACTCCTTTACCTCCCCAACTTTGAACTATACGGAAACTGTGGCATCTATTCCCCAAAATAAATACCGCTATGGAACACTATATGGGTATACGGAATTATAAACAGGTGATGTTCTATTGTCAACGGTAATACCGTTTATCATATCAAAAAGCAGTCAGCAGTCTATTTTCTAACTTAGGTAATTCCCACATTCATAAACTATATTAAGCGATGGTTAAGTTAACATGGCATTGGACACAGTGTAAACCATGTGTAGGCACAAGTCAATAAGTTATTAGTATCTAAATAGCGATTCGCCCTCATTGCCAGCTCCTTACGGGTATACGAAAGAAGGAGAATTACGTTGTATTGTGTCCACTTCGCACCAACATAGTATCCGTAGAGCTAAACCACGTGGGAGAGCTGTAGCGGATTAAACCCCGTGTAATTAACATAAACGAACCTAGTGTACCGTAAGCTTTACCCCTTAATTCCGCTGTGCTAAAATGAAACAAACTAAGGGGTATCTTATGCCGATCTATGAATACCGCTGTGAAAATTGCCACCACCGAATTACCACACTGGTCCATGGTTTTTCTCGGTCTCCCGTTATAACCTGCCCCAATTGTAGCAGCACAGAGTTAAATCGTCTGTTCTCCAGCTTCTCTATCGGCCGGTCAGACGAAAGCGTCTATAATGATATTTTATCTGATTCCCAATTAGTTAGGGGGCTAGAACATGATGACCCCCGTGCCCTAGCTGAGTGGAATAAGCGGATGAGCCAAGGACGTGATGAGGAAACCAACCCCCAATACGAGGAAATGCTGGGTAGGATGGAAACTGGCGAAATGCCAGCGCCGCTAAAGGAACCGTACTAGTGGAGGACTACGCCTTCTTGAGAACATTGGCCTACTGATATTCAATTGGGGTTATGGCGGCTGGGGCCAACTCGATAGCCGTGATTAGCTCTGTATTACAGACAAACGATACCGAAAAAACAACTCGGTAAATATCAGCCAACTTCAATGCATAGACGTGAATAAATTGACAGATAATTTGGAATCAATTGCTGCACAGATTCGGCTAAGCTTCACAGCGAAAGACGCCGCTCGAGAGACGGCTCTGCCACTATGTCGCGAGGTAATTCGCCATAGCAGCCAGGCCATCCGTGCTGTCCACCGCCAAGAGTTTGAGCAAGCTGCCGGACTACTTGAGTTAGCACGTAACCTACTTAAACAGGCAAAGCAAGCTATCGCTGACTACGGTGAACTTAATAACACCGGCTTTATCAGAGATGCCCAGAAAGAGTTTGCTGAAGGGAATATCACACTCACTCTGATAACCGGGAAACGACTTTCTGACCCTGATGCATTAGATATTGACCCCTCAGCTTATTTAAATGGTCTGGGTGAAGCGGTGGGTGAGTTAAGACGCTACCTCTTAGACAGCATAAGAGCGGAGGGTAACCTATCTCACTGTGAGGAACTATTATCAGCTATGGATGACATCTATAGTATTTTAGTCACGATGGATTTTCCCGATGCGATAACCGGCGGGTTACGCCGCACTACTGATATGGTTCGCGGTGTCCTAGAAAGGACACGTAGTGACCTAACACTTGTCATACGGCAAAAAGACCTAGAGAACAGATTGGATAAATTTATAAGAAAATCCGACTAATATTGACCTTTGCTGAAAAATACATTAAACTTGGCAAGTTGGGAGGTACACCAAGCTTCCTAGTTTTGTTCGTCAAGCTTTAGGCGCAGGTTGGTAAAACCAACCTTTGTTTTTGGTATAATTAATAATTTCGTGGAGGTAAACTGAATGGACCTCAGAGTATGGGCAGTATCAGCTTCAGTATTAGCATTGCTTTTTGTTGGTTATCTGACGTTTATTATATTACGTGAAAGCGAAGGCAATGATAAAATGCGGGATATTGCCCTCGCCATTAGACAGGGAGCCTCAGCCTTCCTACGTCGCGAATTCATAACGCTAGGCATCTTCACGGTGGTAATATTTTTAGCCTTAGCCTTCCTCATAGAACCCAAACCATTCGTAGCCATAGCCTATCTGGTGGGCACCTTCACTTCAGCCCTGGCTGGCTTTTTAGGAATGAGCATCGCCACCCGAGCCAATGCCAGAACGGCTAATGCTGCTAGCACAAGCTGGGCCAAAGCACTAAAGATTGCCTTCTCCAGCGGAGCAGTAATGGGTTTCTGTGTCGTTGGATTGGGCTTACTGGGACTATCTATTATAACAATTTTTTGGGAAGACCCTCATGTATGGTTAGGTTTCGCTTTCGGTGCGTCCTCAGTAGCGTTATTTCTAAGGGCCGGCGGCGGTATCTTTACCAAAAGTGCTGATGTCGGTGCTGACCTGGTGGGTAAGGTAGAGAAAGGTATTCCCGAAGACGACCCCCGCAACCCGGCCGTAATTGCGGACAATGTTGGCGACAATGTCGGTGATGTCGCTGGAATGGGCTCGGACTTATACGAGTCCTATGTTTCGGCTATCGCCGCCGCCATGGTTCTAGGTGTTATCACACTCGGCTCGGTGAAAGGTATGATGCTACCGCTTATCCTAGGTAGTGTCGGTATAGTAGTCTCCATTATTGGTGCTCTCAGTGTCAGGCCCAGAGAATTTATCGGCAGCTTTGAAAAGCAGGTAGCTAAGGCACATGCCACCATGAATACTGGCGTCTACGTTAGTAACATCCTGATGATAATAGCCAGTTTCTTTGTTATCCGAGGCTACACAGGCGAACTGGGGCTATTCTTTGCTCTCGTAGCCGGTTTACTTTGTGGTTTCTGTATCGGACAGGTAACCGAATATTACACTTCGGCTGAACGTAACCCGGCTAAGAAAATAGCTAAAGCAGCAGAAACCGGCCCGGCCGTTATTGTTATAGAAGGATTAGCCACCGGAATGATGAGCACTGCCTTACCGGTAATTCTGGTAGCCATTGCTACCGTTATCGCCTATTTTTTCGGGGGAATGCTGGGCATAGCCATTGCCGCTATGGGTATGCTGATTAACCTGGGAATGTTACTAGCAATGGATACCTATGGGCCAATAGCGGATAACGCGGCTGGTATTGCCGAGATGTCTGATTTAGGTAAAGATGTCAGGGAGCGCTGCGAAGCTCTGGACGCAGTAGGTAATACAACGGCGGCAACCGGTAAGGGTTTTGCTATCGGTTCTGCTGCTTTGGCGTCATTGGCTTGGCTAGCCACCTACTTCGGAGTAGCCAATATAGACCTGACTAAGCTAGGCTTAGATAATGTTACCGTGATTACTGGCCTACTCATTGGTGGTGTACTCACCTTCATCTTTAGCTCTCTAGCAATGAAAGGCGTAGGTGATGGCGCCTTTGAGATTGTCACCGAGGTCAGGAGACAGTTCCGGGAAATTAAGGGACTGATGGAAGGCACTACTAAACCTGATTATGTAAAGTGCGTTGATATCGCCACCAAAAAGGCCCTAAACTCAATGCTGATTCCCGGTATACTGGTTATCATCGTTCCGCTCATCCTCGGCTTCACCCTAGGTCCAGAAGCTGTGGCCGGACTACTGGCCGGGGCGCTACTAACCGGATTCATATTAGCCATAATGATGGCTAATTCCGGCGGGGCTTGGGACAATGCCAAAAAGTATATTGAGGCGGGCAACTTCGGTGGCAAAGGAAGTGAGGCTCATAAGGCAGCCGTTATCGGCGACACCATAGGTGACCCCTTTAAGGATACAGCCGGGCCATCACTAAACATACTGATTAAACTAGTGGGTAAGATAGCGGTAATTTTTGGGCCTCTCTTTATAACCATTATTGTATTATAGCTACCCCTATACGCACTTCTAAAAAGGCGGGGGTTTTGGCCCCGCCTTTTTTATTTTCACCAAGAATAAAGACTTCACCCACGGCGCAGGAACGGATTCCCCTGTCGCTCGGTCCCGATAGTACTATCGGGACCGTGGCCTGGACAAACAACAGTATTATCCGGCAGCACCATAAGCTTGGTATATATACTATCCATTAATTGACTATGATTGCCATTAGGAAAATCAGTACGGCCAATGCTGTAGTTGAACAAGGTATCCCCGGAGAACACTACCCCTTCGCCGTACAAACAAATACCGCCCGGACTATGGCCCGGAGTATGAAGAACCGAAAAGCATAAGTCGCCAATATCTACAATGTCCCCATCGTTAAGCAACCGGCCAGAAGGAGACGGGGCATCATCAGTATGAATAGCCACCTCAGCCCCGGTTGCTTCTTTAACCTCCATTACCACACCAATATGGTCTATATGATTGTGAGTTATAACAATAGACTTTACCGTAAGCCCCAAATCCCTAACATTACCTAAAATTTCCTCCGCCTCCGCCCCAGGATCAATTATCAGCCCCTCTCGATTACTCTCAGAACCAACAATATAGCAGTTAGAAGCATACGGTCCCACTGCCAATTTTCGTAAAATCACTTCTCACCTCAGTTTATTTTTTCCATCAACTAATTTTTATCCTCTAACTAGCTTAAATTTTTATTCTACCATCAATCACGGATAATTCCAACATTACCGTTCTTTGACATATCTCCAATCGATATGTTAGCGTTAGCCGTGGCACACTATCAAGGAGGTAGAAATAAATGGCGACATTATACGGCTGGGCAGGGACTTTTCTGGACGT
>CAYFEZ010000019.1:0-9626 GCA_964342215.1 uncultured Dehalococcoidales bacterium
CACGATGTTAGAAGTCGAGATGACGCTAAAGGAGATGCCACCTATCTGGGATAGTAAATTAAAGTTGCCAAGCACCCAACTATAAAGTATTAAAGGAGAGAGTACGATGATAATAGATGTTCGTTGTTTTCTGCTGGTGGAGGAGGGGGAGTTATTTCCGGATTGGATTATCGACTATGGAGTAGCTCTATCTGGCTCCCCGAGGGAAAAGGTTAAGGAACGAATGGAAGAGAGAAAGTTAGATGCAAGTGGCGACTTGCTGGTTGAAGATATGGATATAGTGGGAATTGACAAAGCGTTATTGACCTGTCCAGACCACGGACTGGTGCGTGGTACTGGGGATAATATGTCCCTTGATGAATACTATAAGCTGTATCATAAAGCGGTAGAGAGACACCCGAGCCGTCTATATATGATTGGCGGAGTTGACCCGAGGCGGCCAGATGCGGCCAGATTTATTGAAAAAGCGGTTAAGGAATACGGGATAGTCGGAGTGTCGCTGGCGAATCAGCAAGGATTCTTTCCAAATGAACGATATTGCTATCCGGTGTATTCGAAGTGCCAAGAGCTAGGTATCCCGGTTTGTATCTATGGCGCCCCGGAGATACCGCCACTTGTCAGTAAGTCTTGTCGCCCTATTCTCGTTGATGAAATAGCCAGTGATTTTCCTGATCTTACTATAATATTGAATAAGGCCATATCGGCATGGTGGGAAGAGGCCGCTGGTATTTCTCGCCATAAGCCGAATGTCTATCTGGATACGGCTAATTCACAGATAGTAGCCATGGCAGAACCTCGGTGGGAGTTCTATCGTCAGCTAAGGCTATTACTGTCTATAGGCGGTTCTAAAAAAGTGATGTTCGCCAGCGCTTGGCCAATATACCGGTGGTTAAGACCTGTAAACCACTCTAATTTCGTCGAGTTAATTAAGTCTCCTCCTCCGGAGGTGCAGGCAATGGGAATTGAGTTTAGAGAGGAAGAAATGGCTGACTATTTAGGGGGTAATGCGGCGAGAGTATTCAAGCTTAAGTGAAGATGGCATTTCCTTAGTTTAAGTGGCTTTCGGTTCCACATCGACCTTGTTATATAATATTAAGCGGGCGTCATTATCTGGCTATATTACTGGTGTAGATTACTTGATAGTGGTATATGGAAAAGCTCTCTGGCATTATCCTCAAATATCTGCTTCTTCTCAGCATCAGAGATATTCAGTTTATTAATAGAAGATATTATCTTTCCTGTGCCTCCATCCTCGAGTTGGTTGCCATAAGACATGTCAGTCCCAAATAGTATATGGCTGGCACCAAAGAAGTGGTAGCCACACATCAGTGCCTCTGTGCTTCCGGCAAGAGCTGTGTCACCATAAAACTTCCGATAGTAATTGAGTGGGCTCTGGGTGTTGGGCTGTGGGAAGAAGTCGTATAGCGCGGTAATTCTGTCGGCGTAATACGGTACCATTCCACCGCAATGATGGGTGATAACCTTAAGTTTTGGATACTTCTCCAATACACCGCCACACACCAAGCGAGTCATCGCCACTGTAGTCTCATAGGGCCAACCAAATAAAAGGAATACCATGTACCTTGACTCATCCTCTACTGCATAGTCTGGCATCGTGGATTCCCTCCGGGGATGAAGAAAGATAGGTAAGTCATGATATGCCATCATCTCATAAAGGGGCATGAATTCTGGGGAGTCTAGGGGTTTGCCGTTTATTTCGCTGAATATCTGTATACCTCTAAATCCTAGCTCATTTATGGCTCTGTCAAGTTCCCGCAAGGCCGCATCCATATCATTTAACGGTAGGGAGGCTATAGCTCCGACGAATCTATCCGGATATTTGCTAACCAGTTCCGCCATCTCATCGTTAGCTAGTTTGGCTAGGTCAACCGCATCCTTGGCAGGGGCAAAATGTTCCCCCTGATTCGACCCTAGGTTCAGCAGATGCGTAAGCCCCGGATACTTATCCATAATTCTAAATCTAGCATCTAAATCGGTTAATGCTCCGGGATAAGTATCTATCATCCTAGCATAAGAATTAAGGTATGCTTTTCGGTAAATAGCTTCTATACTTCGTTGGTACGATATGAGGGCAAATATCGATTTTCATTACAAGCTCCCCTTTTGTGGTCCTTTCCAGGACCTAACCTGTATGCCGTCAGTAATATTGGTACAACTTAATAGTGGACACTTTAACTAGCTGCACCTTTTTTGTCAATAATTCAACGGATACACCGTATGGTTCGCTTCTTTCAGGCCAAGTTAGCCGAGAATAACAAATCTTACCTATTTTTGTAGGGGAGTAAGCGATTCCATTGACATGAATTGTGAATGTCGGTATACTTTGCTACATATGTAAACGTATTAGGTAGTGTTCAGCTTTATCATAGGGGAGATAATGCCATGATTGAGAAGAGATACTGCAACCGAGAAATCGAAACCATGTCCCGGGAAGAACTGCTAACTTACCAGTGGGGTTTATTGCAGGACCAAATTAGATACACTTATGAGAATAGCGGGCTATGTAAACAGCAGTTTGAAAAGGCAAAGATAACCCCGGATGATATCAAAACCAGGGAGGACTTTATTCATAAAGTGCCTTTTACTACTAAGCAGGACCTGGTTGCTGATCAGCAGGAGAGTCCGCCTTACGGAACCCGGTTGGTAGTTCCTGAGAATAAAATCTTCATTACTTACCTCACTAGTGGTACTTCGGGGAAGGGGCAGGAGGTGCATACTGATACTAAAGAAACTTGGGACACCGTACTTGATTTTATCACGATGAACTTCACCTGGGCAGGTTGGCAAGAGGGTGATAGCGCGATGAATATATTGCCGATAGGAGTAACTGAAGCTGCTCCCGCAATTTATCTGGCGATGATCCGGGTAGGTTGTAATGTATTTAATCTTGGTATGTATGACACCAAGACCAAACTTGATTTCATGAGTCGATTTAAGATATCAAATATTGATGTGACCCCCCCGTATTTGGAAACATTAACCTATGAAGCGGAGAAGCTTGGGTTAGACCCATCGCGGGATTTGGCGGCAAGAAAGATAATGATAAGTATGTCCTCTTGGCCCATATCATTTATCCATAAAATGGAAGAGAAATGGAATGCTAAAATAGCTGATAATTATGGCACAACTCAATCTGCTAACGGCTGTACTTGTGAAAATGGTGCAGTAATTGGGGACCAGCGAGGATATTATCACTTATACGAACACTTTGCTGTTCACGAAGTAATTGACCCGGAGACTGGCGAGCCGGTAGGCCCCGGCGAAATGGGTGAGATGGTGGCGACGCCACTGAATAAAAAGGCTTCACCTTTTTTACGTTTCAGGTTGGGTGATAGAGTGAGATATTTTCCTCATGATACTTGTGATTGCGGTCGACCTTTTTCCCTCTTAGAGGCGGGTACAATTACCCGGTACGACGACATGGTAAAAGTAAAGGGTGTCAGTATCTGGCCACAAACTATAGATGAAATAGTTTTAACTAAGGGAGAGATTGTTGAATATCAAGGGAGAGTCTGCATCACCGACGATAAGCGGGAAATGGTTGGAATTACGGTGGAGTTTAAGGAAGGGGTTTCTCCAGATGAGAGGAAACAACTCTTATCCCAAATTTCCAGTGATATTCGTGATACTACCGGAGTCAAGTTTGATGTGCAAGAAGCTTCAAAAGCACTGCCTCAGTATATTGCCAAAGCGAGTTCGCTCCGATGGGTCGATGAACGGATAAAGGGATTGGAGAGAAAAACCATGGGCTAAAACGAACCACATCGTAACTTAGGCTCGGCTTTTGTTGTGTGCTGTCGATACACTAGCCCTGTCATCTATAGATTAGTGATTTCGTATGAGGAGATGAGAGATGCCATATGGTTGGACCGGGGTCACATTAGAAGTTGACTTATCCCAGGGAAAAATAGAGAAACGAGAAACTGATGCCAAATTAATTGAGAATTTTCTTGGAGGGAAAGGCATTAATACCAAGTTGTTATGGGATAGGGTTCCTCCCGAAGTGCATCCGTTTTCGCCTGATAATCTATTTATCGTTACTCCCGGGCTTCTCTGCGGCACTATAGCCCCCGGTGCTAGTCATACTTGTATTACCTATAAGTCTCCCGTGACTGAGAGCTATTGCCAGTCGGTCATGGGAGGATTCTTGGGAGCAGAACTGAAACATGCTGGGTATGACACGATAGTTATTTCCGGTAAATCTCCTACTCCGGTGTATCTATGGATAAATAATGACCAGGTAGAGATACGGGATGCCCGCCACCTCAGGGGAAAAAACACTGACGAGACTCAAGGAAGTCTTCGTGATGAGCTAAAAAACAATAAGATACAAACCATGTGTATTGGCGTGGCTGGTGAGAACAAGGTTTATCATGCTACGGTTGAACATAGCGTTGCTGCCGTTGCCGGTAGGGGTGGAGCCGGTGCCATCATGGGAGATAAAAATTTAAAGGCTATAGCTGTTTACGGGACAATGGATATAGCTGTAGCTAATCCCGCTAAACTTATCTCAATATCTGAGCGCATCCTCAGTAGAGTACCTGTGGCTAGGGAAGCAACTCTGGCTAAGACTGGGTATACCTATGTACGCTATGGTGTGGAGTGGGTAGATGAGGGTAACTGTAGTGGGTTGAGGTCTCCTGAGCGCCAGCAAGAGATCAGAGATCTAGGACGAGTGGCTCAGAATTATATTGACCGTACAAAGCTTAGAAATGTGAGTTGTTCTAATTGTCAATACGCATGCCGAGAGGCATACCTTAATCCTGATGGCACTAGTACCTTTATGAAGTGTGGAGCTTATTATTATATTATGGCGATAACTCAGATATTCGATTGCGATTTTGCCATACAATATATGGGCTTACTGCAGAAATATGGATTGGATATTTATTCCACCGCGAACTGCATTTCTTTTGCCATAGACCTTTACCAGAGGGGTATCTTGACTAGAGAAGATACTGATGGCATGCAACTGGAATGGAAAAATGCTGAGGTGGCCTTCTCACTAGTTAAGAAAATCGCTTACCGAGAGGGGATTGGAGACTTATTGGCTAATGGCACTTATCGGTCTGCCCGTCAAATTGGTAAGGGAGCTGAAGATTACGCTTTTCACTCAAAAAAACTGGAGGCACCACAGCTAAGGTTTCTTTACCAGCATCATCTGGCGTTAGGATGCGCTTTTACTGAAGGTGGGCATTTCCAGCTTGACAATGCTATACCTCAGTTTCTTATACATCGCCCTAGGGAAGAGAGAGAGAGGTACATCAAAGACGGTTGGTTTAGCTACCCTAAGGAGTATGAAAAATATTTTCTTGATGGTGCCGACCCTACTGGAGTTGGAACCTACGACTGGGAGGGGAACTGCTATTTTACTGCTTACGATATGGAACAATATACTCTTGGCGATGCCACAGGGCTCTGTATTTTATGGATGGGTTTTTGGATGTATGCATCAATAAACAACCGTTCTGAGGTAGCCGATTTGATATCAGCTGTGACCGGAATGGATATTGATGAAGCCGAAACAACTAGGATAGCCCGGAGGATAATAAATCTGGTAAAAGCCTACCATGTAAGAGACGGATTAAAAAGGGAAGATGATACCATACTAAAACATATCTTCAAGAGGACACCACCACCGCCAGCAAAAAAGTTAGAGCCGGCCATGTTTAATAAGCTGGTTGATAAGGTTTATGAACTTAGGGGTTGGAATAAAGAAGGTATTCCCACTAAAGAGTCACTTGAGGAGTCCGGGCTCGATTATGTTAGACAAGACCTGGAAAAGAGGGGAATCTTGACTGGTTAATATACGCTTATGCTAAGTGGGAACGTCGCTCAGCACTAGTTTAAGCAAGGGGGAAAAGTATAATGGAGTATACAGAAATTACCAAACCCGGTGCGGAACAGATGGCCGTACCTCCAAATTTAGACCACGAGTCTTCCTTGGTCAGTGATTTCGATTGGACGAAAATAGAAAAAGAGTTGGGAATCCATGATCGGGAGGAGTTAAACTTAGCTCATTTGGCTATTGATCGGCACACCAACTCGTATCGTAGAGATAAGGTAGCTCTACACTGGGAGGGGAAAAATGGTGAAATGGAAAGCTATACTTTTGCTGAGCTGTCCGCGCTCACCAATAAATTCGCTAATGTACTGGCCGGGTTGGGGCTGGCAAAGGGTGATCGAGTGTTTACTTATATGGGGCGCATTCCCGAAATATACATTACCTTGTTTGGTAGCCTTAAGTTTGGCGCTATCGTAGGGCCTCTTTTCGCTGACTTTGGCCCGGACCCGGTAAGGGACCGCCTGCAGGATAGCGGGGCTAAGGTGCTCGTTACCAGTCCAGCACTAAGAGATAACATTGTCTCTATCCTTCCCGAACTGACGGACCTCAAGCATATTGTTATAGTAGACAGAGATGGCCAGTATCCGGGTCAGGATGAAGGTTTAAATTACCATGAGCTTATGTCCGATGCCTCTGATGATTTCTCTAACATTCGTACCGGTGCAAGCGATTATTCAATAATGCATTACACTTCCGGTACCACAGGAAAACCCAAAGGTGCCGTCCACGTTCACTATGCGGCTATCCAGCATTACGCAACCGGTAAATGGGTGCTGGATTTCCACGAAAATGATATTTACTGGTGCACCGCTGACCCGGGGTGGATCACTGGCACGTCCTACGGGATGTCTGCCCCTTGGATTAATGGCGTATCACAGGTCGTCTACGAAGGCGGCTTCCGTGCCAGTGTTTGGTATTCCATTATAGAGAAGTACAAGGTGTCGGTATGGTATACCGCCCCCACTGCCGTTCGCATGCTCATGAAGGCTGGGGAGAAGGTTGTCGGGCAACACGACCTCAGCAGTCTACGCCACATTTGTAGTGTAGGAGAGCCGCTGAATCCGGAGGCGGTGGTGTGGGGTATGAAAGCATTCCACCAGCCCATACACGATAATTGGTGGCAGACGGAGACGGGAGCCATCCTCATTGCCAATTATCCTTTTATGCAGGTGCGTCCTGGTTCAATGGGTCGGTCGATTCCCGGAGTTACTGCTACCATATTAGATGCTAATTACAATGAGGTGCCATCTGGAGAGGAGGGGTATCTGGCCATTAGGCCGGGCTGGCCCTCCATGTTCCAGACCTACTGGAATAACTCTGAGCTTTACCAGTCGCGTTTCCGGAATGGGTGGTACATTACCGGTGATAATGCTCGCCAAGATATCGATGGCTATTTCTGGTTCGTGGGCCGTGCCGATGATGTAATCAATACTGCTGGGCATTTAGTGGGGCCTTTTGAAGTAGAAAGTGCTCTTATTGAGCATCCCGCTGTGGCTGAGGCTGGTGTCATTGGGAAACCGGACCCGCTAGCTATGGAAGTGGTGAAGGCCTTCGTGTCTCTTAAGGACGGATACCAGCCAACTGATGAGCTGCGCCGTGAACTGATGCGGTTTGCCCGCCAAAAGCTTAGTGCAGCCGTGGCGCCGAGGGAGATAGAGTTTATCGCGTCCTTACCCAAGACCCGTAGTGGCAAGATAATGCGTCGTCTACTTAAGGCTCAAGAATTAGGCCTACCTCTCGGTGATACGTCGACTCTGGAGGAATATTAAAGGGCATATAGCAAATGAGTGGCTGATTGGTGATGGTTGGTACTGGTTCTTGTTGTTTCGGCTGAATGAGTGCTCTGGTTCTTTCTTCGATTCAAAATAACTGTTTAAACGGGAGATTTAACTATTAACAATAGGGTTGTTGTGACCGGGATGGGTATCGTAGGTCCTTTGGGGCTGGACGTTTCTTCCACTTGGCAAGGACTTGTTGATGGTAAGTCGGGAGTAGATTCCGTAAGCCTTTTTGATGCTAGTGAGTTTGATGTTAAGATCGCTGCTGAGGTTAATGATTTTGATGCACTCCAGTACATGGACCGCAAGCAGGCCAGGCATATGGATCGCTTCGCTCAGTTTGCAATTGCGGCCAGTCTTGAAGCCTTTGACTGCTCTCGCTTGGAGATTGATAACCTTAACCGTCATAGCATGGGTGTGATTATCGGCAGCATGACAGGCGGACTGAGCACTTTGTCTGATCAATTCAACGTATTATCAATTAAAGGGGCTAGTCGGGTAAGTCCATTTCTTATCCCAACGATGATTTCTAACATGGCATCCGGCCAGGTGTCAATTCGCCTTGGTATTAAGGGCCCCAACTATTGTGTTGCGTCGGCTTGTGCGAGTGGAGCTCATGCTATTGGTAATGCCTTTGACATCATCAGGCAAGGTGATGCTGCTGTAATGCTGGCAGGAGGTAGTGAGGCAATCATTACCCCAATTGCCTTCGCTGGCTTCATTGCCTTGCGAGCGCTTTCAACCAGGAATAATGACCCTAAGAAGGCATCTCGTCCCTTTGATGCCCAGCGCGATGGCTTTGTCATGGGTGAAGGTGCCGCCGTCCTTGTCTTGGAAAGCCTTGACCATGCCCTAAAAAGAGAAGCACCTGTACTGGCAGAGGTAGCTGGCTACGGGGCGACTTCTGACGCTTTCCATATTACAGAGCCTGACGAGAACGGCGGAAATATTGAGAGGGCAATGCATTTAGCATTGCAGCGGGGGCACCTGAAACCTGAGAATCTAGACTGCATTAACGCCCATGGGACGAGCACCAGACTCAATGATATAATCGAGACTAAGGCAATCAAGACCCTTTTCGGAGAACATGCCTACGAAATACCAGTTAGCTCCAGTAAATCTATGTTAGGGCACACGATGGGGGCTGCCGGGGCAGTTGAAGCGGTAGTTTCGGTATTATCAATACAATACGGGGTTATTCCGCCGACAATAAATCTGGAGACCCCTGACCCTGAGTGTGATTTAGACTATGTTCCTAATGTAGCACGAAAAAAGGCAATCAGGACTGTCTTATCCAATTCGCTTGGTTTTGGTGGGCATAATGCATCACTTCTTTTCTCCGCGTATGAAAATACTTGAGCGACAAGGAAAGGGGGAACAAGGCAATGACTGATCGAGATACTAAAAAGTTACGATTGCTGGAAAATATTCTAGATCAGATGAAAGTTGCAGTTGTCTACGTTAATAATGAAGGAACTATAGAATACTTTAACCGTGCGGCGGGTGAGATGTCGAGTTCATTTCCATTGGAGCTTGGATCAAACATTCGGGATTGTCACAACGCAAAAAGTAACTTGCATATTGCTCATATTTTCGAAGATTTCAAAAATGGCCGTCGTGAACCTCATTACTATATTGAACATGTGTCGCGGTCTTTGGAAGCGAGGGAACTGGTAACGATGATCCCCTTGTTTGATGGTAAAAGCTTCGTCGGGTGTTTAGAAACGATTCATACTGGAGAAATCAAGGGGCCAAATAAATCCTTCTAGAATCTTTTCTTTCTCTTTGCTCTTTTTGATGCTGCCTTACTTTTTGATTTAGGCTTCCATCTTTTTCCAGCATCAGCCTTTACCTGGGGTTCTGCCTTGGCTTTTACCTTGGGCTCTGCTTTGGCCTTTACCTGGGGCTCTGTTTCAGCCTTTACCTGGGGCTCTGCCTTGGCCTTTACCTGGGGCTCTGCTTTGGCCTTTACCTGGGGCTCT
>CAYFEZ010000019.1:9726-11366 GCA_964342215.1 uncultured Dehalococcoidales bacterium
GCCTTTACCTGGGGCTCTTTGCCCCCTCCAAATAAGTCTTTAAATTTCATCTCTCACCTAGCCTTTCCTCAAATTCCGTCATGTTAAAATAATATTCTTGCGTACCATAGCACTCTACGGCGAAAGATGCACACGCACTTCCCATTTTTGCACTCTGCCCTATATTTTTTCCTTGGACTAGACCCTTAATTAACCCTGCTCTGTAGGCGTCACCAGCACCTGTTGGATCAGCTACTTCTTTTGGTTGGATAGCAGAAATGTTTATTTCATAATCTGGTGTACTGATACAGGAACCAAGTTCCCCTAATGTAGTAATGATAGAGTTAGTCCGTTGAAGTAGTTTGGTTTTATCCAATCCCGTCTTGTTAATAATTAATTCTAGTTCGTAGTCGTTAGAAATCGTAATCTTAGATCCCTCCATACATTGAACAAGGTCTTGACTATCCCACATAGGTAATGATTGACCGGGGTCAAAAATGTAGTCAATGCCTTTGGCCTTAAATATGGTGGAGTAGTTCATCATATCTTCCAAGTTTCCCGGGGCAACGACAGCTATGCTTTCTTTGGGATTAAGCTTGTCAAAGTTGAAGGAAGACGGGTGTTTCATAGCACCAGGGTTGAACCCTGTGATCTGGTTGTCAGCTTGGTCGGTTGTGATGTAAGCGCTTGCAGTTAATTCTTCTTCGATAATTATGATGTTATCGCAAGCTATGTTGTTTTGCATTAGCCATTCGAAATATCTATGATAATCCCGACCAATGGTAGCCAGTATTGTCGGCTTTTCACCTAAAAGAGAGAGTGCATAGGCAATATTACCAGCGGTGCCACCGAACTTTTCCGTCAGACTATTAACGGTGAAACTGATATTTAAGATATGTATTTTCTCCGGGAGGATATGATCAGAGAAGTACCCCGGAAAATCCATAATCCTGTCATATGCTATTGAGCCGGAAGTTATAATGTTCATTAATAGATTAAATTAACTCCGGATTTCTATTACCTATGATATTTAGCTAATCGTGTGCGTTTGATTTTATGGATGTGATATCAGATATTTCTGGCTCCTATTACATACGGCCTTTTCTGCTTAAACAGACCGGCCGGCTCGGGATATCTGGGTCAAAGTCACAGTTTTTTATTATGCGCCGGTTAATTCTAACAAAAAAATATGATGTTTGACAATAAACTATTGGGCTCAGCACAAAATATATAGATGATATATACTCAGTTATAGTTTATTATAAAATATAACTTCACATGAGATATATTTGGATATAAAATTAAACATAGTGATAAAATAGTGGCTATAATTTTTATTTTATGATGGTTTGCCATTTTTATCGCTATGTTTTTTATGTATCTACCTACTAACCCAAAGGTAATCAGTATCTGGTACTCCTAAGAACCACCTTGTCTCCCTTTTGCTGGCGATTCACACCTAATACCTGTACTATATAGTACAGGTATTAGGTGTGATGAAAAGGGCATCAGTAATCGAAAATTACTAGCGGTAGCTGTTGTCCTTTCTATTTTACCAATTACTTCTTTCTCCGGTGTCGCAACTATATTTCGTATACCCGAAGGCGCTTTTAATTTTGGAAATATTGACAAATTAAAAAAAAGGACTACAATCTATACAT
>CAYFEZ010000020.1:0-10935 GCA_964342215.1 uncultured Dehalococcoidales bacterium
GAGGCCTATTCATATTATGGATCCACGCTTCCCTTAAGACATTCTCCTCATCATGCAGATCATATCCTGCCTTACTTGCCATGTTGGTTCCTCCTATTTTAAGAATTATCTAAAAACACACCGCCTCCTCCACGCTACCCCTTTTTTCAGCTACTCTCTAAACTTAGCCCATACTATAGCACCCCCCCCATAATATGTCAAGCTCCTGAATCCACCCTTAATCCATGGTTCCGGCATCAAAATACACCTCATTTTCCAATTGCACGACTAACCAAGATACATGGATTTCTCTATCATTGTAAAGCTAAAAATATCGGGAACCCACCTTCATCAAAATCCATAATATATGGTTCACTCCGTGGTGTTGACAATACCGCCAAGACTCGTTTAGGCTATATATTGTTATTATGGATGGGATCGAGCGGAAAATTCCGCAACAGCAAAGCTCTCGCCACCCCGGTACCGTAGGAACAGATGGGATTCCTGTCGGCTTTGGCTTCTGGGCATCGAATAATAGTTTAGTAGGCTCGTTTTGACGGAGAAAATATAGAAAGTCCGTCAGATCCTACTATCTTAAACATCCGAACAAAGCATTCAGAGAGATTCAGGACCAACACAATGACCAACCGGAAGATATGTCTGAAAATCAGGGATAATGAAACAGATAGCAAAAAAAGTTAAAATAGAATCGCTTGGCGAAGACAGATATGGTAAACAATGGGTTATCCGTGTCGATAATATGGGTATAAATGGCTTAGTCTTTTTATATGTGTTTCCCGCTGAAAGTTCGCGAAAAGATATAAGAGCTCTGCGTCACTATGTATTAGAGGCAAGACTACAAAAGCTTAATGAGGAATTAGTCTGGCTAGGGGATATTAATCACGAGACATCATCGGACACGAGACGTCCGCTAAATTGTTCACCTATATTTACTAATAACACAGACACCACCTGTGCCAACGCCGAACGCACGAATTGGGAAAATCGAGGAATTGGGCAAATGCTCATTAGGTATTTAGAAAATTGGTCTAAACAGTCGGGTTCCAGAACAATATATGGATTGTTAAGCCCTCACGATAATATCGAAAAACTAAAGCATTTCTATAATAAATGCGGGTGGCAAATCGAGATGTTTGACAAAGCCCAAAAAATAGAAGAAGGACAGAATTTTTATATTGGGAAAATAACAAAATGCCTAGTCAGTTCTCAGTGAAACTATCCGATATTTTAGGTCTCCAGTATGCCATGAAAGGGGGAGAAAAATGGCAATAGCAATCTTGTACCGTGAAGAATTAAAGGAATATGACTTCGGACTGGGTCATCCTTTTAGAGGGGGTAGGTACGACATATTTCCTCCCTTTTTAAGAAAGAATCTTAGTGAGGATGATAATTACCGGATTATCAAAGCCGAACCAGTTGGCGATGAAGACTTATTGAGAATTTGCCAAAAAGACTATATCAACTTCACCCGAAAATATTATCGGACGGCAAACCTAGGCGTAGATTGGGATTACAGTAGTAGCTTTTACAAGAACATCAGGAAACATCAATCACTCGATAACAGAGCAAATAGTGGGAGTGGAAAGTTAGAGGAGGCGGCAAGGTTAATTGTTGGTCAAGGCAAACTAGCTGCTGACTTAGTTTGTTCGGGCAAATTCGAGAAGGCCGTATCTATTGGCGGCGGGATGCACCATGCCAGGAAGAATTACGGAGAGGGTTTTTGTCTTTACAATGATATCGCTTTCATTGCCAAATACCTAATAGAGAATTACGGTTTAGAAAGAATTTTGATTTTGGATACTGACGCTCATGCTGGGAATGGCACCAGCGAATATTTCGATGCCGACTCCAAGGTCTTATTTATTGACATGCATCAAGACCCCCGTACTGTCTATCCTGGCACCGGCTTTGCCCAAGATATGGGTTCAGGCGAAGGGACTGGTTTTACCATTAATATTCCGCTACCAACAGATGCTGGCTACGATTCCTATCAATTGGTCTTTGAGCAGATTATCGAACCACTAGCTGAAGAATTTAAACCGCAGCTTATTATCAGGTATGGTGGTTCTGACCCCCACTTTGGTGACCCTCTAACCAGTCTGGGACTACCGGTAAGAGGCTTCCGCATGATTGGAGAAAAAGTTAGAAAAATGGCCGAAAGTTGTCAGGGCAAGCTCATTGATGCTATTGGTTCCGGCTATAACCAAGATGTTTTGCCCTATGCCTGGTTAGCCCTGATTTCTGGCTTGGCTGATTTTCCAGTAAAACCGATAGAACCTGTGTCCATCCCACAAAGATTCCAAGAAGACCCCTCCCTGGAAGAGACAAAGAAAGTGGTAATTCAAGTTAAAAACTATGCTAAACATTATTGGCAGTACCTGTAAGATACCATTACATACGAAGCTCCGGTGAAAACGTTTCCTGCATCCAAGTAGAGACTGATCACGATTTTGCCAAAAGGCTATGCTCTTATTTTGGCCCTACAGTCATCTATTTGATTGCACAATGAAAGCGGCGCATGAACCACGGATATATTTAAATACGGGAGTAAGAAATAAACTTTTCGGAGGAGGTTGACTATGACGCCAAAGGATAACTGGAAGATTGACCAGGGTAAAACCGCGTTTGTTACTATTGATTTGCAACCGACATGGTTGGAGCCCGGCTCACCCAGGGAGCTGGCCCAGGCGAGAACCATGGTCCCCAAAATCAATGAACTGGCTGACATCTGCCGCAGGTTACAAATACCGATAATCCACGTGCGAACTGCGGTTCGTTCAGATCTGTCCGACATTGGTCTACTTCAGGAGTTCAGACCGCGAACTGACTCAGAACTAGAATATCTTGAGGGTAGAAGGGGAGCAGAATTTTATAAGGTTTTGGATGTAAGGAAGGGTGACTACACGGTGATAAAGATCAGGTACAGTGCCTTTATTCCAGGTTCATCGAGCCTAGAACCTCTGCTACGTGGATTAGGCAAAGATAGCCTCATTGTTTGCGGTCTTGCAACAGACGTGTGTGTCGGGACGACCGTAAGGGATGCGATGATGCTGGGCTTTAGGGTATTTCTCGTGTCTGACCTTACTGCCACTTTCAATGAGGAACGGCAAAGAGTAGAACTGGAAGTGCTTGGCCAGCATTTTGCTAAAGTTGTGACATCCGAGCAGGTAACAGTAGAACTCAAGCAACTGGCAACAAAGTAAAATCCCTGAATTTACACTTTTAAGGTGTAGCCACGTCTGGATAACTCTATATAAGCAAATGTCACTTCCACTAAATAAAATCTACTTCTGTCACATGCTGCACGATTTAAACAAATACTCCCCACCATAACGCGTTGGCTAGAGATAGCCGTTACTCAGTAAATGACCATTTAAATTTCGTGGTGAACTCGCATTTTATATAATCGAAATAGTATAATCAACTTAACAAGCTAAGCAATAGCCGTTATATCCCCCGATATGTGGTAAAAAACCCATAAATCCTAATTACCCAGTCAATTTATTAGAGCCTGATGCACATAATTTACCTTATCTCTCCTAGTCATTATGATACGGATTCAGGACAACGGTAAGAGAGTACTATTCCACGTTAGCCTATTCAAAATGGTAACATTAGAGATATAATTCCAAACTATAGCAGGCAACAATTAACCAAAGAGTAGTCCGTTTGCACTTTCCACCCTTTGTTACTACAATTGCGTTTAATGGCGACGACCGCATACTTATCCTAACAACACCATAGAAATTACCAGTAGTCTGCCTCACTAGATCCATCCTATGGAGAGTATTTATCCATGAGTAAAAGCGGTAAATCTAAGTTCTTCTATGGCTATATTATAGTTGTGGCTACCTTCGTTATCATGGCAGTAGCTGTAGGTGGCGGTAATAGCTTTGGCGTCTTTTTTGAGCCATTACTATTAGAGTTTGGTTGGACAAGGGCAATAACCTCAGGTGCTTTCTCGGCTGCCGCAATATTATCAGGTCTTTTTGGGCTTGGAGCTGGAAAGTTAAGCGACATGTTTGGCCCCAAATTAGTGGTTACAACTACCGGTCTCTTTTTATGTCTAGGCTATTTATTGATGTCGCAAGTCAATACCGTATGGCAATTATACGTGTTTTACAGCATATTCCTGGCCATTGGAGCGAGAGGCCACTTTGCCCCATTATTATCTACCATAGCCAGATGGTTTGTTAAGAGAAGAGGTGCAATGACCGGTATTGTTATGGCCGGTACCGGTATTGGTACGGTGCTTATGCCGCTTTTAGGCGGTTGGCTTATCTATAGCTACGGCTGGCGCACCTCCTTTATTATTTTAGGTATCGTATCATTGTCATTAATTATTACAGCCACCCAATTTCTCAGACGTGACCCAAAGAATAATGGGCAGATATTGTATGGAGAGCTCGAGTTAGAGCAGCAAAATTTAAGTTTGGAAAATAGAGGGCTTTCTCTTTGGGAGGCAATCCATACTGGCCAGTTTTGGCTACTGTTTTTAATTCTTCTGTCCGGCGGATTTTGTGTATTTACTATCTTGGCCCACATTGTTATCCACGCAATAGGGCTGGGAATTCCAGCAACTAGTGCCGCTAGTATTTTAGCCTTCATAGGAGGACTAAATAGTGCTGGTAGGCTGGTGATGGGTGGTGCCGCAGATGTAATTGGAGGTAAACGAGCTCTCATTATCTGTCTTGCTCTGATGATGGCCAGTGTGAGTTGGTTGCTATTTGCAACAGAACTTTGGATGCTCTATATATTCGGTATTGTTTTTGGCTTCGCCTATGGTGGTGTAGGAGTACAAACATCGCCAATTACTGCAGAATTCTTTGGGTTAAGTTCACATGGAGTAATTTATGGCTTCATTACTATGGGGTTTACAATTGGTGGAAGTATTGGCCCAGTTTTAATTGGTCACATATTTGATATAACTGGTAGCTACCAGCTTGGTTTCATAGTATTAGCTATAGTAAGTTTTATAGGCCTAACAATGATACTGTTATTAAAACCAATCAGGCCAGGAAAAAATGAGGAACCATCTTACAGTGCCTAATTGCCTTGTTAACAAAGACTCACCTAAACCATTATATCCACACACCCTGTATTTCGCTCTATCCTTCGAGAGATAGCATGTTACCAACCATTAATTAAACACCAACTCAAACATTAAACTGGCTAGCCTAAAGCATCGCCATTTGACGAACTCCGCTAGATTTAATAAGCTTAGCCGGTGGGCGTAGCAAACGTGAAGTCGTCCCCTAATTAATGGAGAACGAAATGGAGTATTACGGGCATGTAGGCAGCATCCTTTACGTCGATTTAAGTAATGGCCATATTAGAACTGAGCCACTAGAGATTAACCTTGCCGAAAAATTCATAGGTGGTCAAGGAATAGGCATAAGACTACTTCATGACCTTTTACCATCTGGAATAGACCCTCTTTCACCGGAAAATGTTATTATTTTCGGTACTGGCCCTTTACTGGGTACGCCTTTAGCCGGGGCAGGGAAGTGCTATATGAGCACCAAATATGCCATGCCAGCAACTACGGATAGGAAAAAGTGTTTTATTTCCACGTCCATGTCCGGCAGTATTCGCTTTGGCAGTATGATGAAACATGCCGGCTATGACCACATCGTTATAACCGGACGAGCCCCCAGACCATCTTACTTGAAAGTAACGGACAAAGATGTGGAAATCTGCGACGCCAGTGATATTTGGGGGAAAAACGTTGAAGAAACTGGTCGAATACTACGCGACAGGCATCGTGTGAAAAGAGGGAATTATGGTACTGCCGTTATTGGCCGAGCCGGTGAAAACCTAGTAAGACTTGCCCTAATCCATGTTGACGATTGGCATACTGCTGGTCGGTTCGCCGGGGCAGTGGCCGGTTCTAAAAACCTTAAAGCCATCATAACCATGGGAACAAAGGATATAAAAATAGCGGATAGAAATAGATTTATAGAATTAGCAGGAAAGCAACGTAATGAAATTCGCAACCTCCCCAACTTTAGCCCCATTGTCCCCACTGGACCAACTAAGTGGGGCAAAATATTCTCGGATACAATGATAACAGCTAAGGGTTGCAGTGGTGGTATAGATGCTTGTAAGAGTATTCATGAAATAAAGGATGGCAAGTACCAAGGAGAATTATTCGGGGGTATATTTTTCCCTGAAGCCCGTGAGGTCATGGGAAGATTGAAACTCAAAGACCACAATGAAGCTTTCAAATTACTGGGAGAAATGAATCGCTACGGATTATGTGAGCTGACGACGACTAGAATGATGCGTTTCGTTACTAAATTATATGAACGCGGTATTATCTCAAAAAAAGATACCGGTGGTTTGGCTTTGGATAAATGGGACCTTGATACCTATCTAGAACTTGCGGAAAAAATAGTCATTAGAGAAGATATCGGGGCTATTATGGCGGAGGGATGGGGAGCCCTCTACCAAGAGTTTGGCGTTGATGCCTCGACTGATGCTGAGGCCGGTACCCCAATAATCAAAGGTGTCGACCTTTTAGTCGATATCAGAGTCTGGCCCTCTCTGTATCAGCCCCCACCGGGTTTTAGCCCGGGTGTGGGGCTATCCAGTATTGTCCACGCTAAAACCAAACATACCCATGCCAGTACTTACTGGTCTAACAAGGAAGTCTCCTTTGCTGATATTAAAAAGGACTGTAAAAAGATGGGAGTAACTAAGGAGGAAAACGATAGAATCTTTACTGAAGATTCCTTCAATACCGGGATGTTGGGGAAGCATGTCGACGATGCCGAGACTCTTTATAACTGCCTAGGCATTTGTGATACTATGCTTCATTGGGCAGGCGATGCCACCCGTGATGTCCCTTTCTTAGCTGACGCATACGAGGCAGCGACCGGATTTAAGACAACTCCACGTGAGTTACTAAGAGGCGGAGAAAGGGTCTGGAATTTAGAAAAACTGCTTAACGTTAGAGAGGGATTCACCCGGCAGGACGATAAGATACCAGAGCTATACCTGCAGAACACAAAAACTCCGTTGAAGGCACGGGAGGGGGACCGCTATCTAACAGACTGGTTCGGCAATCGTATCACCCAAAATGAAATGGTTAAAATACTCGATGACTATTATGAAGAGAGGGGTTGGGATATCCAAACTGGCGTGCCCACCAAGCAAAAACTCATTGAATTAGGACTCGAAGAGTTTTCCCAGATTATACCATCTGAATAATCATCATTCAGAACCTATAGCCTCTTCCTCCTGTTTCTTACCTAGTAACCCTATCTAGAATCTTCCCGCTTTGGCAGCAGTAGTGCTATACTGAATACTATGGAAAAACTTAATACCGGAGCCAAAAAATTAGGGTTAGACCTTAACTCGGGGCAACTTGAACAATTTAATACCTATTATAATGAGTTAATAGATTGGAATCAACGAATGAACCTTACCACCATAACCGACTATGAAGAGGTGCAATTAAAGCATTTCCTCGATTCACTAACGATAACCATAGCTTGGCCACCACTGAGAGGTGACTCCGAATTACGCCTTCTTGACGTCGGCACTGGGGCTGGGATACCGGGATTACCACTTAAAATCTTATTTCCAGATATAAAACTAGCACTGCTTGACGCTACTGCTAAAAAGACTGCTTTTTTACACCACCTTAAACACACACTGGGGCTAGATGATGTTGAAATTATCGGCGGCCGGGCCGAGAAAATCGCCCATTCAATCCAATATCGGGAAAAGTTTGACCTAGTGCTCTCCCGAGCGGTTGCCCCTCTACCCACCCTAGTCGAATTAACATTACCCTTTTGCATAATTGGTGGCAGCTTTATCGCTCAAAAAAAGGGGGATATTAACCAGGAGCTTAGCCAAGCAGATAAAGCGACTAACCGGCTGGGTGGTAGCCTACGAGAGGTGAAAGGAGTAAGTCCGGAAGAGTTTACCGATAATCGCCATTTAATAATAATTGACAAACTCTCGCCAACACCGCAGCTATACCCCCGCAACCCCGGTACGCCATCGAAAAGACCACTAATGTAGCCTAGAACTGTCTGAACATGAAGATAGGCCTGTCGCTAATTACTACTGAAAGCGTCTTTACTCTGAATATAGCAATATACCTTCGCCGGAGATGCCTACTCCTTTCTTCTTCTCCAACCCCGCTTCTTTCATAAACGTCTAAATTCGCTTATTTATCCCATCAGTTTTAGCTAGCAACAAGACCAAGGAAGCGATAAGAACAAGCCCCATAGGACCAGACCAAAAGAATTCAAGGCGGTTGTTTTGCATTTTATTCTTTCATCGGTTATGCATTAATTTTTGCTTCCAGATTGTACAATTGGCAATAGAAATAGTCAAAAACACTGATACTGTAGAAACTAATATTACCAACACGAGACAGTACCGTCATCTGGATAGACCGAATATAGCATCACTCTACGAAAACCCAAAGAAAGACATATCCCGAAAGCGTTATTAAATCAGGTTGATAAACACTAGGAGGAATAGTAGAATACAGATATTAAGATTAGCTATGATGGCGAAATTTCATAAAAACCTAGTGAATAAAGCTGAAATTAACGGAGCGCATTTGCATGATACTTTGACTTCTAGCGAGCCTGAATCTTGCACACACGTGCTAGTCAATATTAAAAGATAAAATGAAGACCGCTACCAACAAGGTGATTAAGACGGCATGCTCCCTCTGCATAGGAGGTTGCGGTATTGACGTATTTCTAAACGAGAAGAAGGTTGTTAAGGTGGAGGGGATGCGGGAACACCCTGTCAACCGGGGAAAATTATGTCCTAAAGGTGCCGCTATCTTAGACTACGTTTATTCCCCTGACCGCCTTCAGCATCCTATGAAACGAAAGAACGGGGAATTTACGAGAATCACCTGGGATGAGGCACTGGATACTATAGCCTCGAAATTAGAGGAAACTAAAGAACGGTATGGTGCCAAGGGATTGGCTACTTGTCTGGGCATGTCACTACTGGGCCAAGGAGCCGCTAGCTACAGCTTTATACGACGGTTTACCGATGTTTATGGCACCCCAAACTTCTTTTCCGTTGAGAGCATGTGCTATCGCACCCGGCTTATGGGCTACATTTTGACCACAGGAAGCCGGGCGGTTGCTGATACTGAAAATAGCAGATGTATACTCCTGTGGGGGCATAATCCTAATGCCTCCACACCACCCGATGCCTGGAATATCATAGAAGCCAAACGAAAAGGAGCCAGGCTCATTGTTATCGACCCTAGACGCACACCATTAGCAAAAAAAGCAGATATACACCTTCAACCCAGACCGGGCAGTGATTGCGCCCTGGCACTGGGAATACTGAACGTCATCATCACGGAGAAACTTTACGACGAAGAGTTCGTTGCGACGTGGACAACCGGGTTTAATAGACTGGCAGAACATGTGAAGCAATACCCGCCAGAAGAGATGGAAAAGTTAACCTGGATCCCAGCAGCGGAAATCAAAAGGGTAGCCCAACTTTACGCAACCACAAAACCTGCCTGTATACTTCAAGGCATAAATGCTCTTGACCAGACTGCAACTGGAGTTCAAAATGCCAGGGCAATTGCCATTTTACAATCTATAACGGGAAACCTTGACGTTCCTGGTGGATTCATAATACCGCCAAGGGCTCGCCTGCATAATATCAGATTACTAGAAATGATAGAAGGCAAACCTCTCGGGATTAACCAGTACCCACTTTTCTACGAAGTGTACGGCACCCTCTTTGGAGAAGGGCAAGCAATGACTTTACCCGAAACCCTACTAACCGACAAACCATACCCTATCAAAACAATGATTGTATCTGGGTCGAATCCTCTCCGCTCATGGCCCAACTCCAAAAAGGTTAAGGAGGCCTTTGGGAAACTGGACTTCCTTGTGGTTATGGACCTATTCATGACAGAGACTACCCAACTTGCCCACATCGTGCTTCCCGCCGCCAGTTTTCTGGAAAGAAACGATATTTGTAGCGACTTTTACAACGGATTTGGTCTCCCCTACCTCATGCTGCGCCAGAAGATAATCGATGTTGGCGAATGCTGGTCTGACATGACGTTCTGGCTCGAACTTGCCCAAAGAATGGGTTACAAAGAGTATTTCCCCTGGAATAATGAGGAGGAAATCCTTGATTACCTCCTGGAACCATCTGGGCTAACACTCCAGAGACTTCACGATGATGAACCCGGCGGCGTATTCTACAGGTCTGTAAAATACCGACAATATGAGCACAGGGACTTCCGTACTCCCTCAAGGAAGGTCGAGCTCTATTCCAAAACACTGGAGGAATTAGGGCAAGACCCGCTACCTACACACCGGGAGTCTCAAGAAAGCCCAGTCAGCGCCCCGGCCCTCGCCAGAGAATATCCCCTCATCCTCACCACCGGAGCACGGATAGATAGATACCTCCACTCCCAGCTGCATAATATACCAAGATTACAGAAGGGAGCACCCAAACCAACAGCTGAGATCCACCCCAGCACTGCCGCCGAATACTGCATTGAAGACAAAGAGACGATTAACGTAGAAACAAAAAGAGGAAGTATAGAGATTGAAGCCCGCCTCAGCAATGACATCCTCCGCGGGGTAGTAAGCATCCCCCATGGTTGGGAGAAGGCAAATGTCAACCTACTGACTGATATGGGGTTCGACGACCCGCTAACCGGTGTTCCGGCATTTAAATCAATGTTATGTAAAATAAATAAGACAGCGTCGTGAGAGTTCAGAAACTTGCTTTTAAACCACGCTTATTTATAATTAAGGCAACGAATTTGGGTAGAGTGAGGAGGCGAATATGGAAAGCGGCACATGGAAGATTAAAACTGGGTTAGCTCAAATGCTAAAGGGTGGAGTGATAATGGATGTAATCAATGGTGAGCAGGCTAAGATTGCCGAAGAAGCCGGCGCCTGTGCCGTGATGGCA